>NZ_JBHVRK010000003.1:350764-498304 GCF_042885845.1 Kitasatospora sp. NPDC058032
GCCCCCGGCGCCCCCCCCCCCGCGCCGCCGCCGCCCCGCCCGCGCCCGCGCGGCCCCGGCCCGGGCGGGGCGGCCCGCACCCCACCTCCGCCCCGGCGCCCCGGCCGGATCGGGCGGGGGCGCCGAGGCCGGCCGAGGCCGGCCCTGGGTCGGGCACCGGGTCGGGCGCCGGGTCAGGCGGCCACCAGCGCGGACGGCCGCCCGGCGTGCATCACCGAGAGGTTCTCCGCCAGCCGCCCCGGGTCCTGGGCCAGCCACAGCCGCAGCGCGGCGCCCAGCATCGCGCTGGCCGAGCCGATCCGCACCTGGGTCACCTGGGCGACCCGGGCCGCGCCCGGCACCAGCAGGTCGGCCAGCGGCGCCGGCAGCCAGACGGTCAGCGCGCACGGCGCGGGGGCCGCGAGCGCGCCCAGCAGCCGGTAGGCGTCGGCCGGCGAGCTGACCGTGGGGATGATGTCCAGCAGCCCGTCGGCCACCACCTCGGACACGTCGCTGCGGTGCCCCTGGGCGAGCCGGCGGAGCAGCAGGTGCTCGGCGGCGGTGATTCGGACGGTCAGCATGACCTCGTCGCACTCCATTGCGCGATTTCCTCCTCAGTTCCTCCCCGTGCCGGACCGGGCGGCCGGCACGAACTACCCCAATCGCACCTCGGCCCGGCTTCCTCGTCTGGAGTGCCGGGCCGGTGGGTGGGTTCCGGTACCGGTCAGAGCCCCGCGTAGGAGTGCTTGCCGGTGACGAAGATGTTGACCCCGTAGTAGTTGAACAGCCAGCAGGCGAAGGCGGCGAGCGCCAGGTACGCGGCCTTGCGCCCCTTCCAGCCGGCGGTGGCGCGGGCGTGCAGGTAGCACGCGTAGGCGACCCAGGTGATGAACGACCAGGTCTCCTTCGGGTCCCACTCCCAGTACTTGCCCCAGGCGGCCTCGGCCCAGATCGCGCCCGCGATGATGGTGAACGTCCACAGCGGGAAGACCAGGGCGTTGATCCGGTAGGACAGCTTGTCCAGGGTCGCGGCGGCGGGCAGCCGGCGCCAGATGGACGGCGAGGTGCCGAGCGGGCCCTTGGCCAGGCCGGCCGCCATCCGCTTGTCGAAGGAGTCCTTGCCCAGGTACAGCAGCGTCGTGACGAACGCCGCGTAGAAGGCGCCGCCGCAGACGATCGCGGTGGAGACGTGGATCGCCAGCCAGTACGAGTGCAGCGCCGGGACGAGCTGCTCGGACTCGGTGTACAGCACCTCGGTGGCGATGCCGAGGGTGAGCACGACGGCCAGGGTGACCGGCAGGCCGAGCCAGCGGACCGGCTTCTTCGCCACCAGCAGGCCGACGAAGGCCGCCGTCATGGCGAGCGCGAAGGCGCAGGAGAACTCGTACATGTTGCCCCACGGCCAGCGGGAGACCGAGAGGCCGCGGGTGAGGACGCCGCCCGTGTGCAGCAGGAGGCCGAGGACGGTGAGCGAGACCGCGATCCGGCCGGCCAGGTCGGCCCGATCGCTGGTGCCGGCCGCACCCGGGCCGTCGACCTCGTCGTCGCCGCGCCCGCTGGTCACCACCGTCGCGCCCTCGCCGGCCAGTGCGGTGCGGGTGAGTGTGGTGGTGCCGCCGCCCGCCGAGGCGACGGTGACGGTCACCTTCCTGGCGCCCTTGGCCTTGGCCTCGGCGTCCGCGACGGTCGCGGCGAGGCCGGCCTGCTCGATGGAGCGGACGGCGACGGCGCCCTTCGAGCCGAAGGTCCACTCGAACATGTAGGCGAACATGGCGATCAGATAGACCGCCATCGCCGAATAGATCAGCTTGTTGGACAGGTCGGCCAGCTGCGGGTCGACCTCCGAGGCGAGGTGCACCGTCTACTCCTTGGAGTTCGGGTCGGCGGGAACTGCGGATTCTTCGGGTGCCGCGGCCTCGTCGGGCTCGTCGGACTTCTCGGAGGCGTCGGACTTCTCCACCGCGTCGGACGCGTCGGACTCGTCGTCGAGCGCGGGGGCGTCGTCCTGGAGGTCCACCGCGAGTGCGGCCAGCTCCTCGGCGATCTTCGCCGACTCACTGCGGCCCAGCCCGGCCAGCTCGACCAGCGTGCCGCCGTCCGGCAGCGCCACCGCCCGCACCCAGATCCGGCGCCGCTGGACGAACAGCGAGCCGATCAGACCGGCGATCGCCGCCACCGCGCCGACCAGGGCGATGCCGTTGCCCGGGCGGTGCGAGATGTTGAAGCTCGCCCACTGCTTGTAACCCTCGAAGGTGACCGTGCCGTAGTCGTCCGGCAGCTCCCAGGCCTGGCCGGGCTTCAGCCGGGCCTTGGCCGGCTGGCCGTCCTGCTGGAGCTGGGTCAGCTTCCTGGTGTTGAGCTGGTAAATGTTCTGCGGCAGACCGGAGTCGGTGCCCAGGTCGCCCGCGTAGACGTTGAGCACCAGCGCCGGGTCCGCGTCACCGGGGAACAGCGAGCGCGGGCCGGTGTTGCGGTCGAAGGCCTCCGGGGCGGTCGGCAGGAAGAAGCCGGAGAAGCCCAGCTGGGTCCTCTGGCCGTCCTTCTCGCCGTAGTCGGACACCTTGACGACACCGGTGGAGGTCAGGTTGCCGTCCTGCGGGAGGAACGGGGTGGCGCCGGTGTAGACGATGTCGCCCGCCTTGTTGCGCACCGTGATCACCGGGGCGTAGCCGTGGCCGATCAGGTACACCTTGCTGCCCGCGATCTCCAGCGGGTGGTTGACCTCGATCGTGCCCGGCTTGAGCTTCGACGGGTCGCTGCCCTCGAAGTACTCGACGTGCGCGGTGAACTGCCGGGCGCTGCCGACCTGGTCGCCCCGGTCCTGGAACTTCGAGGTGAAGTTGTTCAGCTTCACGTAGAAGGGGTCGAGGTCGTCGCTGCCGTAGAAGCGGGTACCGGTGAAGTCGTCCAGTTGCGTGATGGTGTTGCCGTAGCCGTCGCCCTCGACCAGCAGCTTGCCGCCGGTGCCGCTGGCCAGGCTCGCCCAGGCGAAGCCGCCGAGCAGCGCGAACAGCGACAGGTGGAAGACCAGGTTGCCGACCTCGCGCAGGTAGCCCTTCTCGGCCGCCACCGCGCCGCCGTCCAGGTGCGCCCGGAACCGCCGCCCGCGCAGCAGCCGATGGGCGGCGGTGCTGACGGTCGCGGCGTCCGCGTCCGTCCGCCAGGCCGCGTACACCGGCATCCGGGTCAGGTTGCGCGGCGCCGCCGGCGGCCGGGAACGCAGCACGCCGACGAACTGCCAGGTGCGCGGGACGATGCAGCCGGCCAGCGAGACGAACAGCAGGATGTAGATCGCCGAGAACCACACCGAGCTGTAGACGTCGAACAGCTGGAGCTTCTCGTAGATCGGCGCGACCGTGGTGTGCTGCGCCTTCCAGGCCTGGACCTTGAACTGGTTCTGGCCGTTCTGCGGGATCAGCGAGCCGGGGATGGCCGCCAGCGACAGCAGGAACAGCAGGATCAGCGCGACCCGCATCGAGGTCAGCTGGCGCCACATCCAGCGCAGCCAGCCGAGCGCGCCGATGCCGGTGGGGCCGTCGGTGTCGGCCGGGGCGGTGGTCAGCCGCTCGGCCGCGTCCTCGGCCGCGCCCTGCGCCGCGTCCCCGCGCTGCTCGCGGTCGGTCGTGGTCTTGGTCACGGGTCAGATTCCGATCGAGAAGTCGGCGGTCCAGACTCGCATCTCGTTCACCAGCGAGTCCCAGACCCCGGTGACGAGCAGCAGACCGACCACGACGAGCATGCCGCCACCGATCCGCATGACGAGCGGGTAGTGCCGCTTGACCCAGCCGAAGGCGCCGAGCGCCCGGCGGAAGGCCACCGCGGCCACGACGAACGGTACGCCCAGGCCCATGCAGTAGAAGAACATCAGCAGCGCACCGCGCTGGGCATCGGCCTGGTTGAGCGCGAGGTTGGTGACGGTGGCCAGGGTCGGCCCCATGCACGGCGTCCATCCCACCCCGAAGACCACGCCGAGCAACGGCGCGCCGAGCAGGCCGATCACCGGGCGGCGGTGGGTGCGCACCTCGCGCATGCTCAGGCCGGGCACCAGGCCCATGAAGGCCAGGCCCATCACGATCGTGAGCGCCCCGAGCACCTTGTTGATGACCGACTGGTGCTCCTTGAGCGTGTCGCCGAACTGGCCGAACAGCGCCCCGCTGGAGACGAACACGGCGGTGAAGCCGAGGATGAACAGCAGCGCGCCCGCCAGCATCCGGCCGCGCCGGGCCCCGCGCGCGTCGGCGAGGTCGGCGGCGGAGAAGCCGGTGACGTAGGAGAGGTAGCCCGGCACGAGCGGCAGCACGCACGGCGAGAAGAACGACACCAGGCCCGCCGCCAACGCGATCGGCGCCGCGACCAGCAGCGCGCCGCTCTGGACGGTCCCGATGCTGTCGGCGAGTTGGACCGCCGCACTCACTGCTGCTGCTCCGCCACGATCGGCTGGAGCATCGACTCCAGGTTGTCGTCGGTCTGGCCGCCGAGGGCGCGGGCGGCCAGCTTGCCCTCCCGGTCGATCACCAGGGTGGTCGGGATCGTGTTCGAGTTGAGGCTGCCCTTGGGGAACTTGAGCAGCTCGGTGCCGGCCGGGTCGTAGATGCTGGGGAAGGTGACGCCCTTCTCCTGCTCGAAGCGGAGGGCGTTCTTGACCTCGGGGTCCCTGGTGTTGATCCCGAGGAACTGCACGCCCTGGTCCTTGTACTTCTCCCAGACCCGCTGGAGGTCGTCGGCCTCCGAGCGGCACGGTCCGCACCAGGAGCCCCAGACGTTCATCACGACGACCTTGCCCCGGTAGTCGGAGAGCTTGGTCGGGGTCCCCTCCAGGGTGGTTCCGCTGATGTCCGGCGCGTCCTGGCGGTGTCCCGCGGCGACCGTCGAGATGGTGCTGCCCTTGGCGGTGACGAAGCCGATCTGTCCGTCACCGCCGGCCGAGGAGCCGGACGAGCTGCAGCCGGTGAGGACCAGCGCGGCAGCGGCGGCGGTGACCGCGGCGGCTGCGACACGGGGACGGGGGCGCGTCATGCCAGACATGTGAAAAGTTTCGCATGGAGTCACGGGCGGGCCCCGGGGGGTCCGGCCTTGTCTGCCGGACCCCCTCTGACCTGCGATGGGACCATCGACCCTGGTGTCGCGGGGGTGTGACCCAGGTCTTACTCACACAGCTCTTACGCCGATTCGGGAACCATGGGCACCGTTCCGCACGTCCGGGTCTCTTCGGCGTACCCGGATTCCGGGTGCTCCCGGAGCCGGTGTCAAGCCCTTTCTCAGGCGCCGAAGCTCTTGCCCACCGGCTTGCTCTTGCCGCCCTTGCCGACCAGGTGGGCCGGCAGCAGGTCGCGAGCCGGCTCGCGGTAGCCGACCGAGACGATCCGGTCCCCCTCGTAGGTGAAGCTGGTCAGCGAGGCCAGCGAGCACTGCCGGTTGCGCGGGTCGTGCCAGAGCCGGCGGCGCTCCACGAAGGAGCGGACGATCCAGATCGGCAGCTGGTGGCTGACGCAGACCGCCTCGTGCCCGCGCGCGGCGTCCCGGGCGGCGGCCAGCGCGCCCATCATCCGCACCGCCTGCTCCAGGTACGGCTCGCCCCAGGACGGCTTGAACGGGTTGGTCAGGTACTTCCAGTAGGACGGGTTGCGCAGCGAGCCGTCGCCCACTCCGAAGGTCTTGCCCTCGAAGATGTTCTCCGCCTCGATGAGCCGCCCGTCCACCGCGAGGTCCAGGCCGTGCGCCTTGGCGATCGGCGCGGCGGTCTCCTGGGCGCGCTCCAGCGGGGACGCCACCACGTGGGTGATGTCCCGCCCGGCGAGGTCCTCGGCGACCCGCTCGGCCATCTCGCGGCCCAGCTCGGACAGCCGGTAGCCCGGCAGGCGCCCGTACAGGACGCCCTCCGGGTTGTGCACCTCGCCGTGCCGCATCAGATGGACGACGGTGATGTCCTTGGCGCTCACTTCTCAGTACTCCTGGGGCTCGTAAGGACTAGGCCGTGGCTTCGGCGGCGGCCCGGGCGGCGGCGGGCAGCGCGGCGGCGATCCGCTCCAGCGCCCGCTCGTCGTGCGCGGCGGAGACGAACCAGGACTCGAAGGCGGACGGCGGCAGGTAGACGCCCTCGGCGAGCATCGCGTGGAAGAACGCGGTGAAGCGGAACGCCTCCTGGGTCTTCGCCTCGGCGTAGTTCGTCACGGTGTCCTCGGTGAAGAACACCGAGAACATGTTGCCGGCGGCCTGCAGCCGGTGCGCCACGCCCTCCTTGGTGAGCGCGGTGGAGACCAGCCCGGAGACCTCGGCGGCGACCCGGTCGACGGCCGTGTACACCTCGTCGGTGCAGCCCCGCAGCTGGGCCAGGCCGGCCGCGGTGGCGATCGGGTTCCCGGAGAGGGTGCCGGCCTGGTAGACCGGGCCGGCCGGGGCGAGGTGGGCCATCACGTCGGCACGACCGCCGAAGGCCGCGGCCGGGAAGCCGCCGCCCATGACCTTGCCGAAGGTCAGCAGGTCGGGCGCCCAGCCCTCGTTCGCCGCCTCCAGGCCGTACCAGCCGGCCTTGGAGACGCGGAAGCCGGTCATCACCTCGTCGGAGATGAACAGCGCGCCGTTCTCCCGGCAGAGCCGGGCCAGGCCGCCGTTGAAGCCGGGCAGCGGCGGGACGACGCCCATGTTGCCGGGCGAGGCCTCGGTGATCACGCAGGCGATCTCGCCGGGGTGGGCCCGGAAGGCCTCCTCCACGGCGGCGAGGTCGTTGTAGGGCAGCACGATGGTGTCGCCGGCCTGGGCGCCGGTGACGCCCGGGGTGTCCGGCAGGCCGAAGGTGGCGACGCCGGAACCGGCGGCGGCCAGCAGTGCGTCCACATGTCCGTGGTAGCAGCCGGCGAACTTCACGACCTTCGCGCGGCCGGTGAAGCCGCGGGCCAGCCGGATCGCCGACATGGTGGCCTCGGTGCCCGAGGAGACCAGGCGGACCTGCTCGACCGGGGCGACCCGGGCGACGATCTCCTCGGCCAGCTCGACCTCGCCCTCGCCGGGGGTGCCGAAGGAGGTGCCGCGGGTCACCGCCCGCTGCACGGCGTCCAGGACGGCGGGGTGCGCGTGGCCGAGGATCATCGGGCCCCACGAGCAGACCAGGTCGACGTACTCGCGGCCGTCGGCGTCGGTCAGACAGGGGCCGCTGCCGGACACCATGAAGCGCGGCGTACCGCCGACGGCGCGGAAGGCACGCACCGGGGAGTTGACGCCGCCGGGGGTCACGACCGACGCGCGGTCGAAGAGCGACTGGGACTTGGGTGCTTCGTAGGGGTAGCTCACGGGAGACATGGTCTCAAATCGTGTCCTTCACCTCTGCATGTCGGACCTCATCATCTGGAACGATGATCCGGGCGCCCGAGTCTGTACGGTTATCCGTACAACGGGGCCCCTGGCTGCGCCGGCTACCCGGACCAGTCAGACTATGTACCCAGAGTGTCTCCGAAGTTCCTCCGGCCGCGAGGACGGGCGGACGCTCCGGGTCGATGCAGGGGTGTGGAGAGGACTGCCACGTACCGCGACTGGGTACGGCGGCGCATGACGGGTAAGGAGCACGTCCGGTGGGACACCGGACGTGCGGGGGTCTGTCGATTCCGGCGAATTCCGGTGAGGATGGTCCGAGTGTCCGAGGCGCAGGACGGCCACGACGAGGTCGCGGGTGGCCCCCGCCGGCCCGCCGAGACCGCACGCGGGGGTACGGGAGCGGGAACGGGGCGTAGCGGCCGAGGCCGTGAGAGGCGGGGTGAGGGACGCGTGGGGGTGACGTACAAGTACTTCGGCGCACCCGACCGGGCGACCGCGGCCCGGGTCCCGACCGCCCTCGGGCCGGGCGGTCTCGGGCTGGACGCGGGCGAGCTCGGCTCGCTCGGCCGACTCGGCGACCTGATGGAGACCAGCGGCTCGCCCAACGGCCACCTCTCCACCAAGATCAAACCGGAGACCATGAGCGCCATGGTCCTCACCGGCATCCAGGGCGTGCCGCTGCACCAGGTGCCGCCGCTGGAACTGGTGGTGCTGCACCCGGACTACGCCGTCGTCCAGCTGCCGCACAACGTCGTCGAACCGCTGCGCAAGGCGGACGAGACCGAACTCGGCGCCGCCGCCTTCATCTGGTCCACCGTCCCCGACCGCCGGGGCCCGCGCGACGCCTTCGTGATCTACAGCATGCTGCACGAGTGGCAGGACTTCGCCAACCGCCTGCACGAGGCCGGCCACCAGCTGTACTGCCTGGTCTGGCCCTGACCGTTCCCCGACGGAAGCGGGGCCCCGGCCGAACGCCGGGGCCCCGCTCCGCGTTTCCCGCTCGCGGACTGCCGGGCGGTCAGCCGCCGGAGCCGTAGCTGGTGTTGGCGCAGATGTCGTCGTCCGCCGAGCGGGCGTCCTCGGTGACCGAGGGCGGCAGCGGGGCGGGTGCGGCCGGGGCCGCCGAGGCGCCCGGGGCGGTCGTGCCGTTGGCGTCGGCGTAGTCCTTGCCGAGGACGACGCTGATACCGGGCGCCGAGGTGGGGGCGAGGGTGGCCCCGGGGAACAGTTCGGCGACCTTCTCGGCGTTGGCCTTCTGCCCGGCGCCGTACTCGATGCTGGTGGTGAGCTTGTTGGTGGACTTCGCCTGGCCCACCGAGGCGACGGTGAACTGCGCCGCCTTCAGGGCCTCGCCCGCCTTGGCGCCCAGCCCGTTGGCGGTCGTTCCGTTGAAGACCTTGATCGCGGGCACCGGGGCCGCGGCCGCGGTCTTCGTGGCGGCCGCGGTGGTGGTCGGCGGGGCCTCCGGGGTGGCCGGGGCCGCCGGGGTGGCGGGTGCGTCGGGCTGCTGGCCGGTGGCGTCCTTGCCGTCCAGGGTGCGGTCGGCCCGGATGGCCTCCCACAGCTTGTCCACGTCCGGCTTCACCAGGTCGAGGTTGGCCTCGTTGTAACGCCACGGCGGGGTCACGAACTTGAGGTCGTGCAGGTCGATGTTCTTCAGCGACAGCGCGAAGGACATCAGCTTGTCGACCGAGCCGAGCCCCTCGTCGACGCGCAGCGACTTGGTGGCGGCGTCGGCCAGCGGCAGCAGGGTGGTGGGCTCCAGGCCCTTCTTCTTCACCGTGCTGATCATCGAGCCCATGAAGGCCTGCTGACGCTTCATCCGGCCAATGTCGGAACCGTCGCCGATGCCGTGCCGCAGCCGGACGTAGTCGAGCGCCTGCTGGCCCTCCACCTTCTGCGGGCCCTTCTTCAGGACGAGGGCGCCCTTCGCGGGCAGCTTCTCGTTGAGGTCCTTCTCGTAGATGTCCTTGGGCAGGCAGACATCGACGCCGCCGACGGCCTTGGTCATCGCCGAGAAGCCCTGGAAGTCGACCACGATGGTGTGGTCGACGCGGATCCCGGTCAGCTTCTCCAGGGTGTTCTGGGTGCAGGCGGGGTTGCCGTCCGGCGAGCCGCCCACCGTGAACGCGGCGTTGAACAGGACGTCCTTGCCCTTTTGTTCCTTGGTCCACTTCCCGTTCGGGAGCTTGCACGGCGGGATGGTGACCAGGGTGTTGCGCGGGATCGAGACGCCGATGGCGTTCTTGTGGTCGGCGTAGACGTGCAGCAGGATCGTGGTGTCCGAGCGGGCACCCTCGGAGTCACCGCCACCCAGGTCCGAGTTGTCGCCGCCGCGGCTGTCGGAGCCGATCAGCAGGATGTTCACCGGCTTGTTGCCGTTGGCGTCGGCCTCGGCCTCCGGCGGGCGGTCCTTGCTGAGCGCGTCCGAGTCGATGGTCTTGATGTTGCCGTTGAGCTTGTAGTAGATCGCGCCACCGGTGCCGGCTATCAGGACCAGTGCGCCGACGGCCGTCCAGCCGACGACCTTCTTGACGTTGCGTCGGGGCTTCTTGCCGCGCCCGCCGGAGCGGCGGTGGCCCTGGCCGTTCGACCCGCCGTCGCCGCCCTGTCCGCCCTGCCCGCCGCGTCCCTTGGACTGCGCCGCCCGCCGGGCCTCGGCCCGGCCGCCCGGCCTGGGCGCGGGGACGGAACCGCCGGCCGCACCGGTGCCCGCGCCGCCCGTCGAGCCGCTCCGGGCGCCGGTGGAACCCGCCGAGCCGGTCGAGCCCTCCGGACGCGGCCGGGCCACGCCGGACTGACTCCTGTCTCGGCGACCCGACATCCCCGCACCTCTTCACGGCTGTGCCATCGAACGATCAGCGGCCAGGACGTCCCCCCTGGCGCCAGGTGGAGCATACAAGCCGACCGGAAACCGACTACCGCCGCGCCCTGGGCTCGTCCCCCGGCCCCCGGCCGCGCGGGCGGCGGGCCCTGCGCACCGTAGGCTCCGAGCCGACCGGATCGGCCAGTGCCCCGCCCCCGTCCACCAGGCGGGCCAGCGCCGCGACGAAGACCGTCCGCTCCTCCCGCGGCAGCGAGTCCAGCACCTCCCGGTGCACCCGGTCGGCGATCGCCGTGCCCCGCTCGACGGCCCGCTCGCCCGCCTCGGTGACCCGGACGATCCGGGCCCGGCGGTCGGCCGCGGCCGGCCGGCGCTCGGCCAGGCCGGCCCGCTCCAGCTGGTCGACGGTCACCACCATGGTGGTCTTGTCGAGGTCGGCCAGCTCGGCCAGCCGGCTCTGGGTGCGCTCGGCCGCCAGCGCGTGGAAGAGCACGCAGTAGGCGCGCGGGGTGACGCCGAGCTCGGTGAACGCCGCCGCCATCCGGGTCGCCAGGACGTGGCTCGCGTGGTCCAGCAGACCGGAGAGGTCGCGGATCTGGCGCACGGTCGGCGTGCCGCTGGTCGTCATGCCGTCGAGGTTACGCGGCCCTACGGAGGCCGGTTCTAGGGGATGCCGAGCTCGAACAGCGCGTACCCCGCGTACCATCCGGCCGCCACCGCCGGCATCGCGACCAGGCCGCCCAGGGTCGACGGCCGCAGCCGGCGCAGCGCCACCGCCAGGCCGATGAACAGCGGGAAGGCCGGCAGCAGGTAGCGCGAGATGTTGCCGTAGATCTGGTTGCTGCTGAGCGCCAGGACGATGGTCAGCACGGTGTAGAGCACCAGGACCAGCGGCGGCCGCAGGCGCAGCAGCAGCACCAGCAGCCCGGGCAGGGCGATCAGCAGGCCCACCGCGATGAGGTCCGGCGCCGGGTTGGACTGCCAGAACGTCCAGTGCCCGGTGACCGTGTCCAGGGTGCTGCGGGCGGTGGAGGCGCCCCAGTCGAAGTAGCGGTTCCAGGCACCGCGCTGGAGCTTGAAGTAGCCGGTCCAGTCGCCCATCCGGTAGCCGACCCAGGCGACGTACCCGAGCAGGCCCCACGGGGTGATCAGCATCGCGGTCAGCGGGCGGGCCACCCCGTCGGTGCGCCGCACCAGCGCCACCAGCGCCGAGATCGAGACGGCGGCGATCAGCGCGACCGCGGTCGGCCGGTTGAGGCCGGCCACCAGGGCGAGCACCCCGGCGGCGAGCCACTGGCGGGTCATCACGCAGTAGCAGGCCCAGGCCGAGAGGGCGACGAACAGCGAGTCCGAGTAGACCGCCCACTCCACGCCCGAGCCCGGGAACAGGCCCCAGATCACCGCCGCGATCACACCGGCCCGGAAGCCGCCGAGCCGCGCGGCGACCGCGAAGATCCCGGCCGCGGCGACGAAGGAGGCGATCACCGAGACGACGATGCCCGAGCCGTACGGGCCGAGCCCGGTCACCGCCCCCACCAGCCGCATCAGCCAGGGGTAGAGCGGGAAGAACGCGGCGGAGTTCTCGTAGTAGGTGGCCAGCGGGTAGCCGTGCAGCGGGATCAGCTGCGGGTCGTAGCCGTTCTCGGCGATCCGCTGGTACCAGATGCCGTCCCAGGTGCCGAGCACGTCCCAGGGCCGGGCGCCGCCGCCGCGCCCCGGGTCCTTCTTCAGGAAGTCCTCGGTGTGCGAGAGCAGCAGCAGGAAGACGGTCAGGCCGGTCGCCTTGACCACCGCGTACGCGCCGAGCGCGGGGGCGTAGCGGTCCACCAGGGCGCCGAACCAGCCCGGGGACCGCTCCGCCGCCGCGGGCTCCCCGGGAGCCCGCGGGTCCTGCCCGGTCTCCGGGTCCGCCGCGGTGGCGGACGACGGGGTGGCGGACGGCGGGGGCGCGCCCGCACTCCCGTCCGACGACTCGGTGCTCGATGCCGCGCTCATCAGCTCTGGTACTCCCCGCCCCGCTCGTGACCGGTGCGCCGACCGACAGCGCGACGCCGGGCGAGCCTACGGCACCGCCGCCACCGGGCGGGCGGGGAGCCCGCCCGGTGGACGGCCGGTGG
Organism: Kitasatospora sp. NPDC058032; assembly: GCF_042885845.1. Classification (NCBI taxonomy): domain Bacteria; kingdom Bacillati; phylum Actinomycetota; class Actinomycetes; order Kitasatosporales; family Streptomycetaceae; genus Kitasatospora; species Kitasatospora sp. NPDC058032. Next base: position 362,993 of record NZ_JBHVRK010000003.1, read on the forward strand.
TTCGGGGACGGGTCAACCGTGCAGGTGGACGGTGCCGGGCTCGCCGAGCCGCCGCAGCCGGGCCGGGGCGCCGGTGTCGGCGACCGGCCCCGGGAACGCCGAGAGCCGCCGCCCCGCACCCCAGGAGGGAAGCGCAGGAGCGGCGGCTCGCACCGACCGGACCGGCGGCTGGTCAGCCGACGTTGGCGCAGTGGTTGCCGAAGGCCGGGTTCAGCAGGCCGACGATGTCGATGGTGTTGCCGCACAGGTTGATCGGGACGTGCAGCGGCACCTGGATCTGGTTGCCGGAGATGACACCGGGGGAGCCGGCGGCAACGCCCTCCGCGCCGGAGCTGGCCACGGCGGAACCGGCACCGGCGGCGACGATGCCGACCACAGCGGCGCCGACGGCGGCCGTCTTCTTGATGCTCATGAGGAGCCTCCTGACTGTTCGACAGAGATGCACGGGGAGTGCGACATCTCCAACGAGACCCGCTCTGGCCGGTTGCGAGGGCTACCCCACTGTCACCCGTCCGGAGGAACGGAGCCCCCGTCCCGGGCAATCGGGTGACACCCGAATCCGGCCGTTTCCCCCCGCCCACTGCCTCGTTCTCCAGTCGGAACACGCTCCACCCGCCCCGCTACGACGAGGAGATCCGCCGCCGGTCCAAGCCCGTCCGGAATTCTCCCGGTCGCGCGTCGATTCGAATACTTCCCGGCCGTGCGGGAATTGTTCGCGGCGCACGGTGCCGCGGCGGCCGCTCATCGCCCGAGCCATGGGCGACACACGCCATCTGGGCCGCCCGAGTGACCATCACGGCATTCCCAGAAGCCAACGGGCCAGGATTTCCCCTCGCCCGGCTCCCGACTATTTCCACAGACGGTCGGGCAGAATACGGAGGAAGAACACATGCGTAACGTCAAGAAGGCCGCCGCGCTGTCTCTCGCCACCGCCGGCCTGGTGGTCGGTGCGGCCGGCGGCGCGTTCGCCAGCTCCGGCGCCGAGGGCGTCGCCGCCAACTCCCCCGGTGTGCTCTCCGGCAACCAGCTCCAGATCCCGGTGCACATCCCGATCAACCTGTGCGGCAACACCATCGACATCATCGCCCTGCTGAACCCGGCGTTCGGCAACGCCTGCGTCAACGCCGGCTGAACCGGTGGCCGCCGAGCCGGCGGCCGCGGATTCCCCGCACTCGTGCCGCACCCCGCCACCGGGCGGGGTGCGGCCGCTCAACCCGTGTGTGATCGAGGAGATCAACCCCCATGCAGAACGTGAAGAAGGCCGCCGTCCTCTCCGCCGCCGCCGCAGGCCTGGTGCTGGGTGCGGCGGGCGGTGCCGCCGCCAGCGCCGGTGCGGAGGGCGTCGCCGCCGGCTCGCCCGGCGTCGTCTCCGGCAACCAGATCCAGATCCCGGTGCACGTCCCGCTGAACGTGTGCGGCAACTCCATCAACCTGATCGGCCTGCTGAACCCGGCGTTCGGCAACGCCTGCGCCAACGTGGAGGCCCCGCCGCAGCACGAGCACGTCGAGGACGACTGCTGATCCCGATCGGCACGCGTTCCGCCCGCACTGCCCTCCGGCTCCCGGCCGGGGGGCGGTTCGGCGTACCCCGGGCGCGGTCCGGCTGCCCGGGGAACCCCTCTCCCCGAAGGTGAAGACGCATGGTTGTGAAGAAGAGCGGGGCCGGCCTCGTCGCCGCCCTGGGCGCCGCGATGCTGCTCGGCGGCGCGGGTGCGGGCACGGCGCACGCGGCCCCGGCCGGTGGCGAGGCCGCCCTGGCCAAGACCGACCTCGCCCAGGGGCTCGGCGGAGCCACCACGGGCCTCGGCTACGGCATCGCGCCGCTCAAGGACCTGCGGCTGGACCCGTGGGCCAACTCCTCGGCCGACGTGCTGAACAACGGTGCGACGGTCCAGCCGGACTCCGGCCTGGCGCCGATCGGCACCGGGACGCTGACCAGCCCGCTCAGCGCCGGCGGCGGTCCGCGCGACCTGCCGCTGGTCGGCGGACTGCTCGGGGTTCTGCCGGGCTGAGCCGCCGGCCGACCGCACGAGAGCCCGGCACCCCTTCACGACGGGGTGCCGGGCTCTCGTGCTTCCCGCAGGCCCTAGAGCTGGGCCAGGCCGGCCGCGCCGGTGCCCGAGACCACGCCGGTGGTGGTGGCGGTGGTGGCGGTGGCCAGGCTCCCCAGCGTGTCGGTCACCGAGATCCGCTCGTCCTCGTTGCCCAGGCTGGCCTTGGCGCCGGGCACGGCCTGGACGGCGCCGGTCACCAGCCGCGGGTCGATCTCGTCCAGCTTGATCCGGCCGTCGGCGAGCTGGCCGGTGCCGTCCTGGACGAGCGAGAGCGGCTTGCCGAGGCCGACCGCCGGGGTGTCGGCGTGCAGCGGCGCGGCCGGGGCGTCCAGCAGCAGCTCGCCGAGGTCGGCGCCCCGGTCGAGCAGCGGCAGCGGCAGCTCGGCCTTGGCGGTCGGGCCGACCTTGCCGATGCCGAGCGCGGGCACGACGCGGTCCGGGATCAGCGCGTCCCCGGTGGTGTGGGCGGGGGCCGGCGGCATCAGCAGCGAGGTCGGGACGGCGCCCGAGATCCGGCTGTCCAGCGGTGCCAGCGGGATGTCCAGCGGCACCTGCTGGGTGGCCAGCTGGTCCTCCAGCGCCCCGACCTGCTCGGGGCCGAGCGGAGCGGCGGACGCCGCCCCCTGGGAGGCGAGCACGCCCGCACCGACCGCCAGCAGCATCGCGCCGGCCCGCTTGGAGAACCTCATGCTTTTCACCGTTCCGCCTGTCCGTACTGGAGATCCAATGGGGGGCGGCTGCGCGGGCGCAGCCGAAAGCAATGGGCTCAACGAGCCACCGGTGTCCCCGATTGCGGCGATTAACCGGTTCGGGTTAATAATCCGACCGGAAACCGTTGACCGCCGCGCCTCCCGGACTCTTTTCCAAAATCCCCGTAACCTTCCGTGCCGTGATTCTTTGATCTGGACGTCAGTGACCGCGGACCGGGTCTGAGCGTTGAACGCGTTGTACGCACGGAAACCGCACGGAAACCGAGCTTTTCAGAGAGGGATCTCCTCATGATCCAGAAGTCCATCGCCGCCGCAGGCCTGGCCGCCGCCGCGCTGGCCGCCGCCGCCGCGCCGGCCTCGGCCATCGGCGACGCGGACGGCGCCGCCGGGTCGTTCCAGGGCAACGGCGGCTCCAACTTCACCGGCACCGTCGGCGACAACAGCCCGAACTTCCACTTCCTGGACAACGCGAACATCTGCCTGCCGGAGATCCACAACATCGCCGTCGGCGTGCTCGGTGTGGCCGTCCCGGTCGAGGTCCCGATCGCCAACAGCGGCGGCAAGCAGTACTGCACCCAGGGCCAGGGCACCCAGAGCCACGGCGACGCGGGCGTCTCCCACCTGATCGGCTGACCCGCCCGTCCCGGCGGCGTCATCCCCTCCGAACCGACCACCTTCGAATCGCTCCCCGATTCACCCCCTGAGAGGAACACCGAAATGATCAAGAAGTCCCTCGCCGCCGCGGGTCTGGCCGCGGCCGCCATCGCGATGTCCGCGGGCTCCGCGGGCGCCATCGCCGACTCGGACGGCGCCGCCGTCTCGGCCCAGGGCAACGGTGGCACCAACCACACCGGCACCTACGGCGACAACAGCCCGAACTCGCACGTGCTCGACAACCCGAACATCTGCCTGCCGGAGATCCACAACGTCGCCGTCGGCGTCATCGGCATCGCGGTGCCGATCGAGGTTCCGATCCTCAACAGCACCCCGAAGCAGATCTGCAACGTCGGCCAGAACACCCAGTCCTCGGGCGACGCGGGTGTCTCGCACCTGATCGGCTGATCCAGGCGCACGGCGCGACGGAGGGCCCGGGGACGTCTGCTCCCCGGGCCCTCCCGGCGTCCGGGCGCACCCCCACAGGCAGAGCGTCCGCCCCGGGCGCTCCGGAAGAAAGGGCAGATCCATGAAGAGCACGCTGGGCAAGATCACCCTGACCGCCATCGGCGCGCTGGCGCTGGCCGGGCTCGCCGTCCCGGCGGCGTCCGCGCACGTCGGTGTGGCCGGCGGCGGCGAGTTCGTCGCCTCCGCCGACCCGGTGTTCGCGGCCGGCGAGGGCTGGGGCATCGCCCACACCTCGCACATCGCGGCCGGCGAGCTGGGCTGGGGCGCCGCGACCTCCACCGACGGCGTCGGCGGCGGCGAGGCCTTCGCCCACATCGCCGACTGGTAGAACGCACGACGAAGGCCGGGTCCCTCCCGTCGGAGGGGCCCGGCCTTCGCGTGTGCGTGCGCGGGGCCTACTTCAGCATCCTGGCGGCCTCGACGGCCCAGTAGGTCAGGATCTGCTCGGCGCCGGCCCGGCGGATCGAGGTGAGGGTCTCCAGAATGGTGCGCTCCCGCTCGATCCAGCCGTTGGCGGCGGCGGCCTCAACCATCGCGTACTCACCGGAGATCTGGTACGCGGACACCGGCACCGGGGAGGCGTCGGCGACCTGCCGCAGCACGTCCAGGTAGAGCATCGCGGGCTTGACCATCACCAGGTCGGCGCCCTCGGCGAGGTCCAGCTCCAGCTCGCGCAGCGCCTCCCGGGCGTTCGCCGGGTCCTGCTGGTAGGTCTTGCGGTCGCCCTGCAGCGAGGAGTTGACGGCCTCGCGGAACGGCCCGTACAGGGCGGAGGCGTACTTGGCGGTGTAGGCGAGGACGGCCACGCCCTGGTGCCCCGCCTCGTCCAGCGCCCGGCGGATCACACCGATCTGGCCGTCCATCATGCCCGACGGGCCGACCACGTGGACGCCGGCCTCGGCCTGGACCACGGCCATCTCGGCGTAGCGCGCCAGGGTGGCGTCGTTGTCCACGCTGCCGTCCCCGGCCAGCACGCCGCAGTGCCCGTGGTCGGTGAACTCGTCCAGGCAGAGGTCCGACATGACCACGAGCCGGTCGCCGACCTCCGCGACCACGTCGCGGATCGCCTGCTGGAGGATGCCCTCCGGGTTGGTCCCCTCGGAACCGACGGCGTCCTTCACCTCGGGCAGGCCGAACAGCATGATGCCGCCCACGCCCGCCTCGGCGGCCTCCACCGCGGCCTTCCGCAGGGAGTCCCGGGTGTGCTGGAACACCCCGGGCATCGAGGAGATCGGCTTCGGCTCGGTGATGTCCTCGCGGACGAAGGCGGGAAGGATCAGCTCCGCGGGGTGCAGCCGGGTCTCGGCGACCAGGCGGCGCACCGCCGGGGTCGAGCGCAGACGGCGCGGGCGGACGTACGGGAATTCGGCGGACACGGCTTCTCTCTCCGAACGATGGTGCGGTGCCGGGGGCGGCGGTCGGGCCGCCCCCGGCCTCTACGTCAGCGGGCGGCCTTGCGGCGCGAGCCCGGACGGCGCTCACTGGGCCGGTAGACCGGCTCGCCCGCGGCGGTCGCGGTGTCCCGCCGCTTGGCCCCGAAGTCTGCCAGCGCCTGGGCCAGCGAGGCCGCCGACGGCGCCGGGGCCATCACGTCGACCCGCAGGCCGTGCTCCTCGGCGGTCTTGGCGGTGGCCGGGCCGATGCAGGCGATGACCGTCACGTTGTGCGGCTTGCCCGCGATGCCGACCAGGTTCCGCACGGTCGAGGACGAGGTGAACAGCACCGCGTCGAAACCGCCGCCCTTGATCGCCTCCCGGGTCTCGGCCGGCGGCGGCGAGGCGCGCACCGTCCGGTACGCCGTCACGTCGTCGACCTCCCAGCCCAGCTCGACCAGGCCGGCCACCAGGGTCTCGGTGGCGATGTCGGCACGCGGCAGCAGCACCCGGTCGATCGGGTCGAACACCGGGTCGTACGGCGGCCAGTCCTCCAGCAGCCCGGCCGCGGACTGCTCGCCGGACGGCACCAGGTCGGGCTTCACGCCGAAGTCCACCAGCGCCTGCGCGGTGGTCTCGCCGACCGCCGCGACCTTGATGCCGGCGAACGCCCGGGCGTCCAGGCCGTACTCCTCGAACTTCTCGCGCACCGCGCGCACCGCGTTCACCGAGGTGAAGGCGATCCACTCGTAGCGGCCGGTGACCAGGCCCTTGATCGCCCGCTCCATCTGCTGCGGGGTGCGCGGCGGCTCGACCGCGATGGTCGGCACCTCCTGCGGCACCGCGCCGTACGAGCGCAGCTGCTCGGAGAGGCCGTGCGCCTGCTCCTTGGTGCGCGGCACCAGGACGTTCCAGCCGAACAGCGGCTTGGTCTCGAACCAGGAGTGCGAGGCGCGGTGGGCGACCTGCTCACCGACCACGGCTATGACCGCGGTGGCCGGGTCCACCGGGGCGGAGACCGGGGAGGGCAGCACCCGGGCGGCCTTGAGGTCCGCCGCGATGGAGGCCAGGGTCGCGGTGAAGGTGCGCTGACGGGTGGTGGTGCCGGAGAGCGTGGCGCTCAGCGCGGAGTCCGGCTTGCGGCCGTTGGAGACCAGCGCGTTGGCGGTGGCCGGCAGCTGGCCCAGGGTGGTGCGCACCACCAGGGTGGTCTCCGGCGCGCCCAGGTCCACCGGGGAGCCGGCCAGCAGCGCCGCGGCCTCCACGAAGCGGACGTCGGTGCCGGCCGCGCCGCGCAGCGGCACGCCCGCGTAGGCCGGTACGCCGACCGACTGGGCGACGCCCGGGATCACCTCGAAGGCGATCCCGGCACCGGCGCAGCCGAGCATCTCCTCGGCCGCGCAGCCGTCCAGGCCCGGGTCGCCGTCGACGGTCCGCACCACGTGCTTGCCGGAGCGCACGGCCTCGGCGACCAGGTCGGCGAGGTCGAACTCCGGCCCCTCCGCACCGGGGGTGTGCACCTGCACACCGTTCGGACAGTGGCTGCGCACGGCGGCGGCGGTCAGCGGGTCGGCGACCAGCACGTCGGCGGAGGAGAGCACCTCGACCGCGCGCAGGGTCAGCAGGCCCGGGTCACCGGGGCCCGCGCCCAGGAAGGTGCAGCGGCCGGCGGCGGGGACGGTGCCCCCGAACGGGCTGTCGGCCGGGAACGGGCTGTCGGTGGCGGCGGTGGGGCTCATCGGGCTCGCTCCCCCATCAGGGCGGCCGCGCCCGCGTCGAGCAGCCGGGCGGCCAGCGCGCGGCCGAGGGCCGCCGCCTGCTGCTCGGCGGTCTCGTCGAGGACGATCGGACCGTGGGCGGACATCTTCAGCAGGGTGGCGCCGTCGGCGGTGCCGACCACGCCCTCCAGCCGCAGTTCGGTCTGGTGCTCCCAGCCGGCCAGCGCGGCGACCGGCGCGGAGCAGCCGGCCTCCAGGGCGGCCAGCAGCGCGCGCTCGGCGGCCACCGCGACCCGGGTGGGGGCGTGGTCGAGGGCCGACAGCGCGGCGGTCAGTCCGCTGTTCGCCGTGGTGCACTCGACGGCGAGCGCGCCCTGGCCCGGGGCCGGGATCATCAGCTCGGGGTCGAGGTGCTCGCTGATCTCGGCGCTGCGGCCGAGCCGGTTCAGGCCGGCGGTGGCCAGCACCACCGCGTCCAGCTCGCCGGAGGTGACGAAGCCGATCCGGGTGTCCACGTTGCCGCGGATCGCGACGGTCTCCAGCTGGAAGCCGCGGGCCCGGGCCCAGGCGTTCAGCTGCGCCATCCGGCGCGGCGAACCGGTGCCGATCCGGGCCGGACGGCCGGCGCCGGCCAGCTTCTCGACCAGTTCGACCAGCGTCAGGCCCTCGCGCGCCACCAGGGCGTCGCGGGTGTCCTCGCGCTGCGGCACGGCCGCCAGCGCCAGGCCCTCGGGCTCGGCGGTCGGCAGGTCCTTGAGGGAGTGCACGGCGAAGTCGATCCGGCCTTCGAGCAGCGCGTCGCGCAGCGCGGAGACGAAGACACCGGTGCCGCCGATCTGGGCCAGCGCCTCGCGGGAGGTGTCGCCGTAGGTGGTGATCTCCACCAGCTCGACGGGGCGTCCGGTGAGGCGGGTCACCTCGCGGGCGACCATGCCCGACTGGGCCATGGCGAGCGCGCTGCGCCGGGTGCCGAGCCGCAGGGGGGCGGTGGTGGCGTCCGGTGCCTGACCGGTGAGCGGTTGACCATTCATGAGGTGATCGTCCCGGTGGTACTCGTGGGATGGCTGACGGTTCATGCGGCGCCCCCGCCCGCGGGCTGCTGGGCGCCGATCGGGGTACCCGAGACCGCGTGCACGGCGGCCGGGTCCAGGTCGAAGAGTTCACGCAGGGCCTCCGCGTAGGAGGCGCCGCCGGGCTCGGCGGCCAGCTGCTTCACCCGCACGGTGGGCGCGTGCAGCAGCTTGTCGACCACCCGGCGGACGGTCTGGCCGATCTCGGCGCGCGAGCGCTCGTCCAGTCCGGGCAGCCGGGAGTCCAGGCGGCCCAGCTCGGCGGCGACCACCTCGGAGGCCATCGCGCGCAGCGCCACCACGGTCGGGGCGATCCGCGCGGCGCGCTGGGCGGCGGCGAAGGCGGTGACCTCGTCGGAGACGATGCCGGTGACGGCGTCGACGTCGCCCGCGCCGGGGGTGGCGGCGTGGGCGTGCGAGAGGCTCTCCAGGTCGACCAGCAGTGCGCCGGGCAGCTCGTGCACGGCGTGGTCGACGTCACGCGGCATGGCGAGGTCGAGGAAGGCGAGCGGGGTGGCGCCGGCGCGCGCGGCGACCGCGGCGGCGACGTCGTCCGCCTTGATCACCACACCGGCCGCGCCGGTGCAGGAGATCACCAGGTCGACGTCGGCCAGCGCCTCGGGCACCTTGGCCAGCTCCAGGGTGCGGGCGACGTCCGTGCCGAGGATCTCGGCCAGCCGCTCGGCACGGGCCGGCGTCCGGTTGGCGATCAGCAGATCGGTCACGCCCGAGCGGACCAGGGTGGTGGCGGCCAGCGAGCTCATCGAGCCCGCGCCGACCACCAGCGCCCGCTTGCCGGCGATCTCGCCCGCGCCGGCCGCGACCTGCTCCAGGCCGAAGGTCACCAGGGACTGGCCGGCCTTGTCGATGCCGGTCTCGCTGTGCGCCCGCTTGCCGACCCGCAGCGCCTGCTGGAACAGCTCGTTCAGGCCGCGCCCGGCGGTGTGCTCCTCCTGGGCCTTGGCCAGGGCGTCGCGCAGCTGGCCGAGGATCTGGCCCTCGCCGACCACCATCGAGTCGAGGCCGCAGGCCACCGAGAAGAGGTGGTGGACGGCGCGGTCCTCGTAGTGGACGTAGAGGTGCGAGGTCAGCTCCTCCAGGTCCACCCCGCTGTGGTGGGCGAGCAGCAGCGACAGCTCGGCGACGCCGGCGTGGAACTTGTCCACGTCGGCGTACAGCTCGATCCGGTTGCAGGTGTTCAGCAGCGCGGCCTCGGCGACGGTCGCGGACGCGGCCGCGTCGTGCAGCAGCCGGGTCGGCACCGCACCGGTCAGCGCGGCGCGCTCCAGTACCCCGACCGGGGCCGTGCGATGGCTCAGCCCTACGACGAGAAGACTCACGCCCGCTCCCTGGTCCCACGAATCTCGGTGCTCATGCCGGCATCACCGCGGACAGCTCGCCCTCGCCGGTCTTGCCGGGCTTGCCCTTCGCCGCCGGGTCCGCGTCCTTGCCGGCCGGCTCGGCGGCCGGGCGCGTCTTGCCGCTGCCCCCGGCCGCCCGGCGCAGCTTGGCGGCGGCGGCGCGGACCGGGCCGGGGGCCCGGTCGAGCACGGACTCGGTGCGGTCCGGCTCGTCGCCGGCCTTGCGCTGCTCGTGGAAGGCGAGGATCTGCAGCTCGATGGAGAGGTCCACCTTGCGCACGTCCACGCCGTCCGGGACGGTCAGCACGGTCGGGGCGAAGTTCAGGATGCTGGTGACGCCGGCCTCGACCAGCCGGTCGCAGACCTGCTGGGCCGCGCCGGGCGGGGTGGTGATGACGCCGATCGAGACGTGCTGGCTCTCCACGATGGACTCCAGTTCGTCCATGTGGCGCACGGGCAGGCCGGCCGCGGTGCTGCCGACCACGGCCGGGTCGGCGTCGAGCAGGGCGGCGACCCGGAAGCCGCGGGAGGCGAAGCCGCCGTAGTTGGCGAGCGCGTGGCCGAGGTTGCCGATGCCGACGATGACGACCGGCCAGTCCTGGGTCAGGCCCAGCTCGCGGGAGATCTGGTAGACGAGGTACTCGACGTCGTAGCCGACACCGCGGGTGCCGTAGGAGCCCAGGTAGGAGAAGTCCTTGCGGAGCTTGGCGGAGTTCACCCCGGCCGCGGCGGCCAGCTCCTCGGAGGAGACCGTCGGCACCGAGCGCTCGGAGAGCGCGGTGAGCGCACGCAGATAGAGGGGCAGCCGGGCGACCGTCGCCTCCGGGATTCCCCGGGCACGCGAGGGTCGGCGCGCGGCGCCCGGGTCGGGCGTCTGCGAACTGCTCTGTGGTGATCGGCCGATTGCCACGCTGCTCCTGTGGGTGAAGCTGGGCTTTGGCAGCCAGGCTATGCGTTTGTGAACGTGTGCACAAAGATGGTGTCCGTTTTGTCCCCGCACAGTGATGCGCATCACGCCGTCGACCCCATAGCACCGGTCGATTTCCGGGCCGCCGCCGGGGGCGGTGCAGCGGGTGGCCTGGGACCGTACGGAAGACGGTCCGGCAGGTCACGCGGGGCGGGGACCGGGGCCGGGCGGGCGGGGTCGCGCAGGACCAGCGGAACCGGCTCGCCCGACGGGCGCGAGCGCGCCCGCCCCAGCCGCGGCCACGGCACCCGGGCCGCCCGCCGCAGCGGCTCCGTCCAGTCCCCCGGCGGGCAGGACGGCGCGTCCAGGCAGTGCCGCAGCAGGCCGGCGGTGGCCCGGGCGTCGCCCAGCGCGGTGTGCGCCGCGAAGGCGCCGAGGCCGGCCGCCTCCACGCAGGCCGCCAGGCCGAAACCGCGGGCCTGCGGCAGGTGGGCGCGGGCCAGCCGCATGGTGCACAGCAGCGGCACCGGCGGCAGCGGCACCCCGATCCGGGCGAACTCGCGGTCCAGGAAGGCGTGGTCGCAGGTGACGTGATGACCGACCAGTACCCGGCCGGCCAGCAGTTCCAGCAGCCTCGGCGCGATCTCGCGGAACCGCGGGGCGCCCTCGACGTCCTCCTGCGCGATCCGGTGCACATGGGTCGGGCCGACCGGGCCCAGCGGGTCCAGCAGGGTGCAGAACTCGCCCTCCGGGCGGAGCGACGCGTCCAGCAGCACCACGGCCACCTCGACCACCCGGTGCCGCCAGGGGCTGCGGCCGGTCGCCTCCACGTCCACCACGGCGAAGCCCCCGCGCGCGGCCGACGGGTCGGCGGGCGCTGCCGGTGGCGGGCCGGGAAGCATGGCGGCACTCCTCGCGTGCTCAGCCCCCCATGGGCGCAAACGAGTTCGATCGTAAGCCGGGCGACGGGGGGCGGCCCAAACCGCGCACCCGGAAAATCGGCAACGATTCGGCGAACCGCCCCCGCCGGACGGCGGGGGTCGGGGCGCCTCGGGCGAGGCCGGACGGCGCCGGGGTCAGGCGCCGAGGGCGGTGCGCAGCCGCTTCTCGTCCACCCGCCAGAAGTCGTGCTGGCGGCCGTCGATCAGGGTGACCGGGATCTGCTCCCAGTAGCGCCGGTAGAGCTCCTCGTCCTGGGTGATGTCCTTCTCCTCGAAGGAGGCGCCCAGCTCGGCCGTGACCCGGGCGATCACCTCCCGGGCGTCGTCGCACAGGTGGCAGCCGGGCTTGGCCACCAGGGTCACCGTCCGGTCGGCCGGCTTCGGCCCCGGGTTCTTGTCACGTCGCAGCAGTGGGCTCACCCCGCCATTGTGCGACGCCCCTACGGACGCGCCGGACACGGCCGGCCCTCCTCCCGTTCACCCCTCGGGCACGCCGCCGTCACGGCCGCCGCCCAGGTGGCTGGCTATGCTCGATGACATGGCCGTGCTCCGAAGGCTCACCCAGGCAAGGCGTTCCACCAGCTCGCGGACCGCCCTCGCGGGCGAGGCCGCGGCCGAGGCGGCGGAGGCCGCCCTGCGGGCCGCGCCGCAGCCTCCGGTCGGGGAGCCTCCGGCCGGGGAGCCCGTGGCGGAGCAGCCGGCGGGGGCACCGCCCGCGCAGGAGCGGCCCGCCGGGGAGCAGCCGACGGAGTCGCAGCCGGCCAGGCGCGGCAAGGCACCCAAGGCCCCGGCGGAGAACCACACGCCCGAGCCGGACGACCCGCGGGCCGCCGCGTTCTTCGACTGCGACAACACCATCCTGCGCGGCGCCGCGATCTTCTACCTCGGCGTCGGCCTCTACCGGCGCGGCTTCCTCAGCCGCCGGGACATCGCCCGGTTCGCCTGGCAGCAGGCCTGGTTCCGGCTGCACGGCGCCGAGGACCCGGAGCACATGGCGGACGCCAAGCACACCGCGCTCGGTGTGGTGGCGGGCAAGCGGACCGCCGATCTGGAGGCGCTCTGCGAGGAGGTCTTCGAGGACGTCATCGCCGACAAGGTGTGGCCGGGCACCCGTGCGCTGGTGCAGATGCACCTGGACGCGGGCCAGCGGGTCTGGCTGGTCACCGCCGCCCCGGTGGAGGTGGCCCGGATCATCGCGGCCCGGCTCGGCATGACCGGCGCGCTCGGCACCGTGGCCGAGGCGCGCGACGGCGCGTACACCGGCCGGCTGGTCGGCGAGCTGCTGCACGGGCCGGCCAAGGCGGCCGCGGTGCGCTCGCTGGCCCGGCGCGAGCGGCTGGACCTCGACCGCTGCGCCGCCTACAGCGACTCGGCCAACGACATCCCGATGCTCTCGCTGGTCGGCCATCCGTACGTGGTGAACCCGGACGGCGCGCTGCGGCGGCACGCCCGGGCGCAGGGCTGGCGGGTGCGGGACTTCCGGACCGGGCGGAAGGCGGCCCGGGTGGGCCTGCCGGCCGCCGCCGCGCTCGGCGTGGCGGCCGGCGCCGCCGCGGCCGGCGTCGCGCTGCACCGTCGCTGCCGGGCCTGAGCCGCCGCCCCCGGCGCCCGGTCCGGCGCGGGTCGCGGGCCCGCTCCGCGCCCCCGTCCGGGCGCCCCTCGCCGGGGTGAGCGCGGTCAATCCGCACGCCGACCAGGCCGCTCGTACGGGCGAACTCCCGCGCGCCGCAGGGCCGTCCGACCCTGCCGACCGAACCCGCCACCCAGTGACCGGATCTGATCGTTCGCCACCTTGCGAAAGTCGGGGATTATCTGACCTCCAGGCCGGGAAACCGCCCGCCACGCCGCCGAATCGGTCACCTGGCGCACTCGTTCTGTCACGTTGAGCCAGCCGATCGCTGAGGCGTTCGGTCAGTATCGGCCGGATTTGCACCCCGCGCGGATCCCAAACGACCACTTCGACCACACGGTGTAGCTGTCATTGCACAAAGCGTTATTCTCTCCTGGATGCACGTCACCCACCCGCCCCAAGCAGGACCGGGCGGGACGGGCGTGCTCTCCGCGCAGGCGGAGGTGATCCGTCCACAGTTCTGCCTCTGGGAGTCCCGTGTACCCACCCGTCCGGAACGACGCGCCTGCACCCTCCCGCCCGTCGTCCGCGCCCCTGCGCTCCCGCACCGGCCTCCGCGTCCGCCCCGTCCCGCCCCGGCAGATCTCCACCGGCCTGGAGCTGCTGCGCAGCCTGCTCCGCAGCCAGCTCGCCGCCGTTCCCCAACCGGCGCCCGCCGGAGCCGCGTTCGGCCCCGGACCCGCCCTCGGCGGCCCGCTGCTGCGCACCACCGCCGCCGGATCAGCCGGCACCGGCGCGCGCGGCCGCACCGGCACCACCGGCGGCCGCAGCCGCGCCCGCACCACCACCGGCCCCGGTTACGAGACCGAGCACAACCCGATCATGGAGCTGGTCGAGCGGGCCCAGGCCGGCGAGAGCGACGCCTTCGGCCGGCTCTACGACCACTACGCGGACACCGTCTACCGCTACATCTACTACCGGGTCGGCAGCCGGGCCACCGCCGAGGACCTCACCAGCGAGACGTTCCTGCGCGCGCTGCGCAGAATCGGCACCTTCACCTGGCAGGGCCGGGACTTCGGCGCCTGGCTGGTGACCATCGCCCGCAACCTGGTCGCCGACCACTTCAAGTCCAGCCGCTTCCGGCTGGAGGTCACCACCGGCGAGATGCTCGACTCCAACGAGTGCGAGCGCAGCCCCGAGGAGTCGGTGCTGGAGTCGCTCTCCAACGCCGCCCTGCTGGAGGCCGTCCGGCGACTGAACCCGCAGCAGCAGGAGTGCGTCACCCTCCGCTTCCTGCAGGGGCTCTCGGTCGCCGAGACCGCCCGGATCATGGGCAAGAACGAGGGCGCCATCAAGACCCTGCAGTACCGCGCCGTGCGCACGCTGGCCCGGCTGCTCCCGCCCGACGCGCGATGAGCCGGCGGTGTTCCGGGGAGGGCTCCGGGCAAGCGGCAGGAGAGATAGGAAGCGGGCCGTCACCTTCCGGGGCGGCCCGACACATCCGGGTGAACGGTCGGTCCGATGATCAGCCGTGCGTAACCGACCGCCCGCACCGCTCGTTGGCCAGCGTGCAAGCCTCCACCAGGCGTACGGTCAAGTCGAATTGCGACCTCTCACCCGATGGAGTGGCTTTGGCTTGTCGGAGCAACCGTCCGGCGAGCCGGGGTGTCGACAACGACGAAGGGAGGTGTGGCCCGTGACGGCAAACGTGCTGGAGCACCGGCGGGCGAAGGCCTTCGCCGAGGCGCTGGAGGCCCACCAGGCGGAGCACCGCGCTGCCGACGGCGACGGAACGGCCATCACCACCGGCGGGAACGCCGGTTCGGCCGCGATGACGGAACTCATCGACACGGTCGGCGCGCTCCGCGCGCTGCCGGTCCCGGAACTCGACCAGGAGGTCCGGACCGTCCAACGCGCCCAGCTGATGGCCGCGTTCGAGCAGGCCTTCGCGGGCGGCCCGGGCGCGACCGTGCCACGGCAGCGCCGCCACCGGGCCGTCCGCACCGCGCCGCGCGGACGCTGGAGCCGCCGGTTCGCGATCGGCGGACTGGTCGCCGGCCTCGCCGTCGGCAGCTTCGCCGGCGCCGCGGCCGCCAGCGGCAACGCGCTCCCCGGCGACCCGCTGTACGGCATGAAGCGCGGGCTGGAGGGTCTACGGCTCAACCTCGCGGGCTCCGACAGCGAGCGCGGCGAACTGCTCCTGGACAACGCGGCCACCCGCCTCGGCGAGGCGAAGTCCCTGGTCGGCCGGACCGACCCGGCCGGCGCGCTCAGTCCGGGCACCGTCGAGCAGGTCCGCAAGGCCCTCGACGCCATGCACGCCGACGCCCTCAAGGGGCGCGACCTGCTGCGCGCCGTCTACCGCAACAACGGCTCGCTCGACCCGATGCGCACCCTGGCCGGCTTCGCCCAGGACGAGGACGGCACCTGGTCGGAGATCCAGTCCCGGCTCCCGGTCCAGCTCACCCCGCAGGCCCACCTGGTGGACCAGCTCTTCGACGCCATAAGCCAGGACGTCGCGCCCCTGCGCCTGGTCCAGCCGCCCGCCCCCGGCGGCGCTCCGGCCGGCGGCGGGGCGAGCGGCGCAACGCACGGCCCCGTCGGCGGCGGCGCCGGCGCGCCGGCCACCGGGACGGCGCCCGGCGGCAACCCGGCGGCCGGCACCGCACCCGCCCAGGGCGGCGCCACCGGCGGCCCGGCGGGCGGTTCGGCCGGCGACCGGCCCGGCGGCGCCCCGCAGGCCCCGGCCCAGGGCGGTGTCCCCGCCCCGGCGGCGCCCGCCGTACCGGTCCTCCCGCTGCCGAGCGGCCCGGCCAACGTCGTACCGGCCCCGGTCGGCGGACTGGTCGACAACCTCACCAGCGGGCTCACCGGGGCGAAACCCTCGCCCAGTGCGGACGCGCCCGCCCCGGCGCCGACGCCGGACCAGCCCCCGGCCGCGCCGACCGAGGCGGCGCCCAGTGCGAGCGGCGCGGCCCAGCAGGGCGTCGAGGTGCCCCCGCTGATCCCGGGCCTGCTGCCCGGTCTGCGGATCCTCGGCGGCTGACCGGACAGCACCGGACGGCATCGGCCGGCACCGGCCGGACGGCGGGAGATCGGAGCGGGCCCCGGCGGACACCTCGTCCGCCGGGGCCCGCCCTGTCGGCCCGCCGACCGTCAGAAGAACACCGACCGCCGCTGCACCAGCAGCTGGTAGAGCGTGTGCTGGATGGTCTCCCGCACCTCGTCGGCCAGGTCGAAGACCAGCATCGGATCGTCCGCCGCGTCCGCCGGGTGCCGGTCGGTCGCGATCGGCTCGCCGAACTCGATGATCCACTTGGTCGGCAGCGGCACCGCCCCGAGCGGCCCCAGCCAGGGGAAGGTCGGCGTGATCGGCACGTACGGCAGGCCCAGCAGCCGGGCCAGCGTCCGGAAGTTCCCGATCATCGGATAGGTCTCCTCCGCCCCGACGATCGAGCACGGCACGATCGGCACCCCCGCCCGCAGCGCCGAGGAGACGAACCCGCCCCGGCCGAACCGCTGCAGCTTGTACCGCTCGCCGAACGGCTTGCCGATCCCCTTGAACCCCTCCGGCCAGACGCCGACCAGCTCGCCGCGCTCCAGCAGCGCCTGGGCGTCCTCGTTGCAGGCCAGGGTGTGCCCGGCCTTGCGGGCCAGCTCGTTGACGCCCGGCAGCACGAACACCAGGTCGGCGGCGAGCATCCGCAGGTGCCGGTGGCGCGGGTGGTGGTCGTGTATCACCACCTGGGTCATCAGGGCGTCCAGCGGGACCGTCCCGGAGTGGTTGGCGACGATCAGCGCGCCGCCCTCGGCCGGGATGTTCTCGATCCCGCGCACCTCCACCCGGAAGTACTTCTCCGCCAGCGGCCGCAGCAGCCCGAGCAGCACCTCCTCGGTGAGCTCCCGGTCGAAGCCGAACTCGTCGACCTCGTAGTCGCCGGTGATCCGGCGGCGCAGGAAGGACAGGCCGTCGGCGGCCCGCTCCTCCCAGCCCTTGCCGAACGCCCGGGTCGCGGCGGCGCCGAGCCGCCCGGCCAGCGCGCCGCCGACCGCGTCGGCGACCCGGTCGGCCAGGCCCGGACCGCCGGCCGGCGGCTCGGTCCAGCTGGGGGCGGACTCGATCGGGATGACCTTCGCCTCGCCCGGCGCGTTCTCGGCGGCGGCACTCATGCGGGTTCAGCTCCTGGGTCGGTGCGGTCAGTGCGGTCGGTGCGGCCGGGCGGCGGTGCCGGACCCGGCGAGCAGCGCGGCCAGGCCGTCGGTGACGGCGGTCAGCCGGCCCGGCGGCAGCAGCCCGGGCGACAACGCGGCGGCGAAGTCCGCGAACGCCTCCGGGGTGGTGAACGACGGGCGGTAGCCGAACGCCTCGCGCAGCCGCGCGGTGTCCACCACCCGGCCGTGGGTCAGCAGCCGCAGCTGCTCGGGCGAGACGTCGACCAGCCGGGTCTGCCGGGCCAGCCCGGCCATCCAGCTGACGGCGGGCAGCAGCAGCGGCAGGGTCGGCCGGCCCAGCCGGCGGGCGCACTGGGAGAGCAGCAGCACGCCCTCCCCCGCGACGTTGAAGGTGCCGGTGTTCACGGTGCCCGGCTCGGCCGGGAAGGAGGCCCGGCAGAGCACCTCGACCACGTCGTCCTCGTGCGCGAACTGCAACCGGGGGTCGTAGCCGAGCACGGTCGGCAGCACCGGCAGCGCGAAGTACTCGCTCAGCGGGGTGTCGGCGCCCGGGCCGACGATGTTGGCGAACCGCAGCACGGTGACCGCGACGTCCGGGCGGCGCCGGGCGAAGCCGCGGACGTAGCCCTCCACCTCGACGGCGTCCTTGGCGAAGCCGCCGACCGGCAGCACCTTCGGCTGGGTCCGCTCGGTGAACACCGCCGGGTCGCGCGGCGCCGAGCCGTAGACGCCGGTGGTCGACTTCACCACCAGACGCCGCACCCCCGGGGCCTTCTGGCAGGCGCCGAGCAGCTGCATGGTGCCGATCACATTGGACTCCTTCACCGCGGAGCGGTGGGTGGAGCCCAGACCGGTGGCGCTGACCGCGAGGTGCACGACCGTGTCGACGCCGTGCTCGGCGATCACCCGCGCCACGGCGGGGCGGCGCAGGTCGAGCTGGTGGAAGCGGTACGGGGCGGCGGGCCCGTCCGGCTCCGCGAGCGCGCGCAGCGCCGGTCGCGGCGGCTGCACGTCCACCCCGACCACCAGGTCCACCCCGGGGCGGCGGCGCAGCTCGGCGGCGAAGCGGGCCCCGAGGTTGCGGGCCACGCCGGTGACGAGCACGACCGTTCCCACAGCGCTGCACCCCATTCCTCGGCCCGGGAGGCCTGCGTGCACCGTACCGCGCCGCCTCGACGGGCCGGGAAACGACACCGCCCGCCCAGGCCACGAGGGCCGGGGCGGGCGGTGCGAAGCGCTCGGCGCGCGAGGCGCGGCCGGGGGCGCTTACTTCTTGTTGCGACGCTGGACGCGGGTCCTCTTCAGAAGCTTGCGGTGCTTCTTCTTGGCCATACGCTTGCGACGCTTCTTGATGACAGAGCCCACGGAACAACCCTCGCTCACTGAGACTCTCGCCCGTGAGAGACGGAGTCCATACGACTGACGGAGGGCCTAGCCTACATTCCGCACGCCCAGGGCCGTAATCGCGCTCCCCGAGGCGGGCGAACTCAAGGCGAATCCGGGGCGAACGGATACGGGGTCCACCGTGGCGGACCCCGTACCGGACCGGTCCGCCTACGCGCTCTCGAGCCGCACGTAGGACTCCTTGAGGTACTCGTGCACTGCCTGCTGGGGCACCCGGAACGAGCGGCCGACCCGGATGGCGGGCAGCTCACCGCTGTGCACCAACCGGTAGACCGTCATCTTGGAGACCCGCATGACCGCGGCCACCTCGGCCACGGTCAGGAAGACGACGTCCTGCAAGGGGCGTTCGCCGGAACTCATGACCATCACCCGACCCTTACCCGTGTGCAAGGCACCGGCTTCCCCTCCGGTGACTCCACCGGCACACGTGTATCCCCAGAGTAGTTATGGGTGGTACCAGTGGGAAGAGGGAGAAGCGCAGTCCTCGTACGGTGAGGGATAAGCCGGTTGCAGTACGTAGCCGATCGGCGGTCTGCACTAGTCGGCGTGCGCACTCAACGCGACGGGGCACCAGGTCTTCACAAGCGGTGGCACCGGTTCAGCCGTCCGGGGCGGGCAAGGGGCCGGGGAACGGGCCGGGCACGGGCCGGGAAACGGCCGCCCGGTCAGGGCATCAGGCCGTGGTGCGGCAGGACGGCGCGGCGGGTGGCCAGGATCGCCTGATCGAGGCGGTCCGCCGGATCGTAACCCGCGTCGAAGTCGCGCCAGACCGGACGGGCGCCGTCGGTCATCCGCAGCGGGGCCGGGCGGCGGGTGCGCCGGTAGACCTCGGCGCGCCAGGACTCCGGGGTCTCGGTGGCCGGGTCGACGGGGCGGCCGGCCGCGGTGGCGACCAGGTGGGTCCAGGTCCGCGGGACGACGTCGACGACGGCGTAGCCGCCGCCGCCGAGGCCGATCCAGCGACCGCCGGCGTGCTCGTGGGCCAGCTCGTGCAGCTCCTGGGCGATCACCCGCTGGGCGTCCACGGTGACCGCGAGGTGGGCCAGCGGGTCCTCCAGGTGGGTGTCGGCACCGTGCTGGGTGACCAGGACCTGCGGGCGGAAGGCGGTCAGCAGCTCGGGCACCAGGGCGTGGAAGGCGCGCAGCCAGCCGGTGTCGCCGGTGCCGGCGGGCAGCGGGAGGTTGACGGCGGAGCCCTCGGCGCCGGGACCGCCGGTCTCGGTGGCCCAGCCGGTCTGCGGGAAGAGGGTGGCGGGGTGCTCGTGCAGGGAGACGGTGAGCACCCGGGGGTCGTCCCAGAAGGTCTGCTGGACGCCGTCGCCGTGGTGGACGTCGACGTCGATGTAGGCGATCCGCTCGGCGCCGAGTTCGAGCAGCCGGGCGATGGCGAGGGCCGGGTCGTTGTAGACGCAGAAACCGGAGGCGCGGTCGGGCATGGCGTGGTGCAGGCCGCCGGCGAAGTTGACGGCGTGCGGGGTCTCGCCGCGCCAGACGGCCTCGGCGGCGGCGACGGACTGGCCGGCGATCAGCGCGGAGGCGGAGTGGACGGCCGGGAAGGACCAGTTGTCGTCGGTGCCGAGGCCGTGCCGGACGTCCTGCCGCTCGGGGTGCGCGGCCGCGTACTTGACCGCCTCGACGTACTCGGCGGTGTGCACCAGGCGCAGCGTGGACTCACCGGCGGGCGGGGCGGAGCGGAGGGTGACACCCGGTCCGGCGGCCAGGCCGAGGTCCTCCACCAGGCGCATGGTGAGCGCCAGCCGGGTCGGGTCCATCGGGTGGCCTGGGCCGAAGTCGTAGGCGGTGACCGCCTCGTCCCAGAAGAGGTGCAGGCCGCAGGAGGTGTCACGCTCGGCTTCGGGCATGCCGTCCACCGTAGTGGGTGGGGGCGGCCGGGCCCGCCAACGGGTCCTTGAACGCTGGTCGTACGGGCGGGTCAGACCTGGTCCCGGAGGACGGCCCGGGCGGGGGCGGGCGCCGCCGGGGCCGGGGCGAAGCGGTCGGCGAGCGGCAGGACGGCCAGCACCAGCAGCATCGGCGCGAGCAGCGCCCAGCGGTACGAGCTCGCGTCCGCCAGCGCGCCGACCAGGGGCGAACCGACGAGGAAGCCCACGTAGTTGAACAGGTTGAGCCGGGCCACCGCGGCGTCCGAGTCCGCCGGGAAGAGCCGCCCGCCGGCCGCGAAGACCTGCGGGATGATCGCGCAGATGCCGAGGCCCAGCACGGTGAACCCGGCGATCCCGGCCCAGGCGCCCGGCGCGGCGGCGGCCACCGCGAAGCCGAGCGCGGCCAGGGCGGCGCCGCCGCGCACCACCGGGACGGCGCCCCAGTGCTGCACGGCGCGGTCGCCGAGCGCCCGGCCGAACAGCATCGCCACCATGTAGCCGAGGTAGGAGAGCTTGGCGATGTCCTCGGGGCTGTCCAGCCCGTCGGTCAGGTACTTGACGCTGTAGTTGGAGACCGAGGCGTCGGCGATGTACGCGAAGGCCATCGCCAGGCAGAGCGGCAGCAGCGGGCGCCAGGGGATCGTCCGGGCGGCGGCCTCGGCGGCCTCCCGGACGGCGTCGCCGAGTTCGGCGGTCCCGGCGTCGGGGGTCCCCCCGGCCGGGGGCCGGGGGAAGCCGCCGGCCAGCAGCACGAGCGGGGCGATCACCGCGGCGGCCGTCCCGAACAGCACCGGCAGCCCGAGGTCGTCGTGCGCACCGAGGCCGGCGACGGCCGCACCGAGGATGCCGCCGAGGCTGAACGCGGCGTGGAAGCCGAGCATCACCGAGCGGCCGTAGCGGTGCTGGAGGCCGACCCCGAGCATGTTCATGCTGGCGTCCAGCGCGCCGACCAGCAGCCCGAAGGCGCCCAGGGCGAGCGCCAGTTGCCAGAGCGTGTCGCCGAGGCCGGTGGCGGCCAGGGTGGCGCAGACCGCCGGCTGGACCACCCGCAGCACGGCCCGCGCGCCGGTCCGGCGGACCAGCCGCTCGGAGGCGATCGACCCCACCCCGGCCAGCACCGGAACGGCGGCCAGGAACAGCGGCAGCAGCGCGTCGCTCAGCCCGTAGCGGTCCTGGATCTCCGGGATGCAGGTGACCAGCAGGGCGAAGGTGACGCCCTGGAGCAGGAAGCTCGCGGCCAGCGCGGCCCGGCCGGCCCGGAGCCCGGGCGTGATCGGGGCCGTGGCCGGGGGCGTGATCGGGAGCCCTCCGGAGCTCTCGGCAGGGTCGGCGTTCTCGGCGTCCTCGGTACGCACATGCACCTCGCTACTGGCCGGTAAGGCGGTCGGTGGCGAGAGCGTAGGGGCAGACGGCCGTTTTCGGGAGGGGGTGCGCGCACCTCAGCCGAGCAGGGCGGGGACCTCGGACAGGTCGGCGATCAGGCCGGTGGCGCCGGCCGCGGTCAGCTTCGCCGGGTCGGTCAGCGCGGTGTAGCCGTAGACGTCCATGCCGGCCGCGCGGGCGGCGAGCACGCCGTTGGGGCTGTCCTCCAGCACCAGGCAGGCCGCCGGGTCGACGCCCAGGGTGCGGGCCGCGTGCAGGAACAGGTCCGGGGCGGGCTTGCCCACGCCGACGTCCTGGGCGCTGAAGATCCGCTCCTCCGCGATGTGCCCGCGCAGGCCGGTGACGTCCAGGGCGGCGCGGATCCAGCTGTGGTGGGCGGAGGAGGCCAGGCAGTAGGGCACGGCGCGCCGCTGGAGCTCCTTCAGCAGCGCGTCCGCGCCCCGGACGGCGGCGAGTTCGGTGGCGAAGGCGTCGAAGACCCGGCCGTGGAAGGCCTCGTCGAAGCCCTCCGGGAGCCGGGCGCCGTCGTGGCGCT
Organism: Kitasatospora sp. NPDC058032; assembly: GCF_042885845.1. Taxonomy (NCBI): domain Bacteria; kingdom Bacillati; phylum Actinomycetota; class Actinomycetes; order Kitasatosporales; family Streptomycetaceae; genus Kitasatospora; species Kitasatospora sp. NPDC058032. Next base: position 385,197 of record NZ_JBHVRK010000003.1, read on the forward strand.
CGGCGATCACGTCGTGCACCCGGTGGGCGGCGGTGCCCATGAAGTCCCGGTAGGAGTCCTCGATCGTGGTCGGGAAGCCGAGTTCGGTCAGGTACTCGGCCAGCAGCCGGTTGGAGAGCGGCTCGCTGTCCACCAGGACACCGTCGTTGTCGAAGATCACCAGTTCATAGGCCATGCGTTCGACCCTATCGGCCCGTCGGCCCGGCCCCGGCGGTCACTTGCCGCCGGAGGCCAGCTCCCGGGAGCGGTCCCGGGCCGCCTCCAGGGCGCCCAGCAGGGCCGCCCGCACCCCGTGGTTCTCCAGCTCGCGGATGGCCGCGATGGTGGTGCCGGCCGGCGAGGTGACCGCCTCGCGCAGCTTCACCGGGTGCTCGCCGGAGTCCCGCAGCATGACCGAGGCGCCGATCGCCGACTGCACGATGAGGTCGTGCGCCACCTGCCGGGGCAGGCCGAGCAGGATGCCGGCGTCGGTCATCGCCTCGACCAGGAAGTAGAAGTACGCCGGGCCGGAGCCGGAGAGCGCGGTCGCCGCGTCCTGCTGGGACTCGGGCAGCCGCAGCGCCTTGCCGACCGAGCGGAAGATCTCCTCGGCCCGCTCCAGGTGCGCCTCGGTGGCGTGCGAGCCGCCGGAGATGACGCTCATGCCCTCGTCGACCAGGACGGGCGTGTTGGGCATCACCCGGACCACCGGGGTGCCGGCCGCCAGCCGGGCCTCGAACCAGGCCGTGGGGATGCCGGCCGCCGCCGAGATCACCAGCCGGTCCGGGGCGACGTGCGGCGCCAGCTCGTCCAGCAGGGTGCCCATGTCCTGCGGCTTCACCGCGAGGATCAGGGTGTCGGCGAGCTTGGCGGCCTCGGTGTTGCCGACCACGCCGACGCCGTAACGGGCGGCCAGTTCGGCGGCCCGCTCGGGGCGGCGGGCGGTCACCAGGACGTCCCCCGGGTCCTTGCCCGCCCGCAGCAGACCGGAGAGCAGGGCCTCCCCGATCTTGCCCGTGCCGAGGAAGGCGATCTTCTGTCCGTGCGCCGCGCTGCTGGTCATGGCCGCTCCTTGCCTCCGGTATCGCGTTCCGGTACCGCCGCCATCCTCGCACCGCGCGCCCGCCCCCGGCCGCAGCGTCCACTCTGCGGGCACGGCCGGCGACGTCAGCCCCTAGGGCGAAACTCCGGGTTCTCCCCTATGGCCCGGGGGTGGAGGCGGGAGCACCGTGGAGTCATGGCACACGGAGAGATGTCCCGACGTGAGAACCGGCAGGTCGCCGTCGCCGCGGCGACCCTGGGGCCGTGGCGGACCGCCGCGGGAGTCGGTGCGGTGGTGGGGGCGACGGACCTGGTGATCGATCTGATCGACGGGGACTGGTCGCTGAGCATGCTGGCAGGTCCGGCCGGCTGGGGCCTGTTCTTCTTCTTCCTGGTCGGCACCGTCGGCGCCCGGATGCGCCGGGAGGGCAGCGACCGGCGGCTGCAGCAGTGGGCGAACGAGCACCCGTGGCAGGCGGCGCTCCCGGCGGGCGGCGGGCTGCTGGTGCTGAACATGCTGGCGCAGCTGTTCCTCGGGGACGCGGGCGTGTTCGAGGCGTTCTTCGAGTCGCTGTTCCCGGCCGCCATGCTGGTGACCGTCGCGGGGGTGGTCGGATCGGTGAAGAAGGCCCGCGGCAAGGGCTGACGGGGCGTGGCCGCGCTCCCCCAGGAGGGGACAAAACGGGCTGATCCTCGCACACCGCCGGGGTGTTCACCGACCGGTGTGGCCCCGATCGAACATCCGTCACACCCCGTCGGCATACTGGCGCGATGCCGATCGCCGAAGATCCAGAACCGCGCCCGTCCGAGGGCCGGGAACCGGACGGGACCGCCCCGACCGGACCGGACGGGAAGGACCCGTTCGCCGACCTCGTGCTCGACGAGGAGTTCGTCCGGGGAGCCTCCGTCAAGGAGCAGACGGGCCGCACCCGAATGCTCGCCGCCCAGTGGAAGCACACCCCGCCGGTCGACCCGGGCGGCCGCCGCTCGGTGAACGACGGGCCGGCACCGAAGAAACGGTTCGCCCGCAAGGGCCGGCCGGTCGACGCGTGGGGCAACCCGCGGCCACGCCGTTCACTGGAGTGGCGCACGCCGCTGTTCGTGCTGCTGGCCGTCGCCCTGGTGCTCGCCGCGCTCAACGTCGACGGGCTGCGGTCCTGGTACTCGACGCGCTTCGGCGACGGCTCCGGCGGCACGCCCGCCGCGTCGGGGCCGGTACCGACCGTCGCCCCGGAGACCGCCCGGCCGACCGCCGCGCCATCGGCGGCGGCCGAGCAGCGCCCGACCGTCGACCACCCGTGGGCCGGCTCCCCCGCCGAGGGGTGGCCGACCGACATCGCGGCGTTCGCGCCCAAGGAGACCCCCGGCGCCGTCGGGGTGTTCACCGCCGAGGAGGTCGCCGAGCAGGTCGAGCTGGTCAAGCAGTACCTGGCGGCGGCCAACCTGGACCCGGCGGTGGTGGCCGGCGGGCGTCCGACGGCCGCGCTGGCGATGCTGGACGCCGATGAGCAGAACTCGGCGGTCAAGGCGCTCGCCAAGCCGTCCGCCGAGACCGACCCGACACACTGGTTCACCCGCTTCGACCCGGCCGAGGCGATCCCGGTCAACAGCACCGTGAAGCTCCAGGGCATGCTCACGGTCGAGGGCGACGGCGAGAAGGGCGTGCTGGTGCACGCCGACTTCACCTACGTGTACGCGCTGCGGCCGGGACCGGACGCCGCCAAGCGGGCCGCCGCGCCCAAGCCGACGCCCACCCCGCGGCCGTCCACCCCGGGCGGCAAGGGCGGCGGCGGTGGGACCGGTGGCACGAACGGTGGCGGTACCGGTGGCGGCACGGCTCGGCCGGTCGGCTGGACGGTGCCGGCCGCCGACGTCGCCGGGGACACCTGGACCACCCGCACCGTGGTCCGCAGGGTGGAGACCTTCCGGTTCTACGACCCGAAGCGCTTCAACGTGATCCCGAAGAAGCTGAACATCAACAGCCGGTCCGAGATCGGCAACAGCGCCTGCGACGTCTACGACGGCTACCTGCACCCGCAGTTCGACCAGTTCGCGGCCTCGTTCGGCGGCCCCGAGCCGGCGCCCAGCGGCACCGCCAGCGACCCGTACGACCGCAGCAAGGACCTGTCGGAGGGCGACGGCGAGTGCGGGACGGTGACCCGCAGCTGAGCCGGGCTAGCGCCGGCGCTTGGCCCGGCCCGGCGCCTTGGTGCCGGGCCGGCCGCTGCGGCCGGCCTGCCGGCGCTCGTAGCGGTCGCGCTCCTGCTCGTAGCGGGCGCGCCGGACGGCCTCGCCCGGGGCCTCGCGCAGGCTGCGGACGAAGTAGGCGAGCAAGGCGCCGACCCCGCCGATGATCCAGACCACGCCGAGCGACTTCTCCTCGGCCATCCAGCCGGTCAGGTTCTCCTTGCCCTCGGTGAGCAGCTTCCAGGTGCGCAGCGCCGCCAGCAGCGAGCAGATCGCGACGGCGGCGACCAGCAGGCCGTTGAGGAAACCGCCGTTGTCGGCCACCCGGATGCCGTCGACGGCGAAGCGCAGCACCAGGGCGGCGGCCGCGGCGCAGAGCAGGGCGCCGACGGGGACGAGGACGCGGCGCAGCCGGTAGTCGCCGCCGCGCTCGACCCAGCTGGTGCCGAACCAGCGGATCGGCTCCGGCTCGGGGGCGCCGACGGGCTGGGCGGAGGGGGTGGGTTCCTGGGTCACGGATCCGATTATCCCCGCTGGGCGGGAACGACGGAGGAGCCGTCCCGGTGGCCGGGACGGCTCCTCGTCGGTGTTGCCGCGGAGGGCGGGGTCAGCCGAGCTTGCCGACGTCCCGGACGGCGCCCTTGTCGGCGGAGGTGGCCATCGCGGCGTACGCGCGCAGGGCCTGGCTGACCTGGCGGTCGCGGTTCTTCGGCCGGTAGCCGCCGCCGGCCTCCAGCACGCGGCGGCGCTCGTCCAGGACCTCGGCGGGCACCTCCAGCGAGATCCGCCGGCCCGGGATGTCGATGGCGATGGTGTCGCCGTCCTCGACCAGCGCGATGGTGCCGCCGGACGCGGCCTCCGGGGAGGCGTGGCCGATGGACAGGCCCGAGGTGCCGCCGGAGAAGCGGCCGTCGGTGACCAGCGCGCAGGCCTTGCCGAGACCGCGGCCCTTGAGGAAGGAGGTCGGGTAGAGCATCTCCTGCATGCCGGGGCCGCCCTTGGGGCCCTCGTAGCGGATGACGACGACGTCGCCCTCCTTGACCCGCTTGGCGAGGATCGCCTCGACCGCGTCCTCCTGGGACTCGACGACGACGGCCGGGCCGCTGAACGTCCAGATCGACTCGTCGACGCCGGCGGTCTTCACGATGCAGCCGTCCTCGGCGAGGTTGCCGTACAGCACGGCGAGGCCGCCCTCGACGGAGTAGGCGTGTTCGACGCTGCGGATGCAGCCCCGGGCGGCGTCGGTGTCCAGCGACTCCCAGCGCTCGGACTGCGAGAAGGCCTCGGCGGAGCGGACGCAGCCGGGGGCGGCGTGCCAGAGCTCGACGGCCTCGTCGGAGGGCGAGCCGCCGCGGACGTCCCAGGTCTTCAGCCACTCGGCGAGCGAGTCGGCGTGCACGGTGTGCACGTCCTCGTTGAGCAGCCCGCCGCGGTAGAGCTCGCCGAGGATGGCCGGGATGCCGCCGGCCCGGTGCACGTCCTCCATGTAGTACGCGCCGTTGGGCGCGACCTTGGAGAGGCAGGGCACCTTGCGGGAGATCGCGTCGATGGCCCGCTGGTCGAAGTCCAGCTCGGCCTCCTGGGCGGCGGCGAGCAGGTGGAGGATGGTGTTGGTCGAGCCGCCCATGGCGATGTCCAGGGCCATGGCGTTCTCGAAGGCGGCGCGGGTGGCGATCGCGCGCGGCAGGACGGACTCGTCGTCCTGGCCGTAGTGCCGGTTCGTGATCTCGACGACGGTGCGCCCGGCCCGCTCGTAGAGGGCGCGGCGGGCGGTGTGGGTGGCGAGCACGGAGCCGTTGCCGGGCAGCGAGAGGCCGATCGCCTCGGTGAGGCAGTTCATCGAGTTGGCGGTGAACATGCCCGAGCAGGAGCCGCAGGTCGGGCAGGCGTTCTCCTCGATGATCGCGATGTCCTCGTCGGAGACGTTCTCGTTGACCGCCTGGGAGATCGCGTCGACCAGGTCGAGCTTGCGCACGGTGCCGTCGACCAGGGTGGCCTTGCCGGCCTCCATCGGGCCGCCGGAGACGAAGACCGTCGGGATGTTCAGGCGCAGCGCGGCCATCAGCATGCCGGGGGTGATCTTGTCGCAGTTGGAGATGCAGATCAGCGCGTCGGCGCAGTGCGCGTTGACCATGTACTCGACCGAGTCGGCGATCAGGTCGCGCGAGGGCAGCGAGTAGAGCATGCCGCCGTGGCCCATCGCGATGCCGTCGTCGACGGCGATGGTGTTGAACTCGCGCGGGATGCCGCCCGCCTCCTTGATCGCCTCGGAGACGATCCGGCCGACCGGCTGGAGGTGGGTGTGGCCGGGGACGAACTCGGTGAAGGAGTTGGCGACCGCGATGATCGGCTTGCCGAAGTCCTCGCGGGCTACGCCGGCCGCCCGGAGAAGCGCCCGGGCGCCTGCCATGTTGCGACCGTGGGTGACCGTACGGGACCTCAGCTCGGGCACTGTGCTCCACTCCTTCGGAGGCGGCTGGCGGCCCCGGTCGTTCGGAGGGTGCGGGGCCGCTGTGTCCGTCGAGCCTACGCCCGCCGTCCGGGCGGCGGACGCCGCGTCCGCGATGCGGTCAGCCGGGTGGCCGGCCGGGTCGTCGGCCGGGTGGTCGGCCGGGTGGTCAGCCGGGGACGACCGCCACGGTGAGGTCCAGCAGGTACGGCGCGGTGATCAGGCCGTCCGGGAACTCGGCCCGCAGCGCCTCGCGCTCGCCCTCCAGCAGCGCACGGCGCCGGTCCTCGTCAAGGACGGCGACGTAGGAGCGCGAGGACATGTCGGTGACGAGGTCGTCGACGGTGGTCCGGCGCTCCCAGCGGAGCACCGTGGTGGCGGACTCCAGACCGAGACGGCGCCACTGGTCAGCCGCCGACTCCAGCTCGTCGAACTGGCGGACGGCACCGGGCAGCAGCGCGCGTTCCCGGTCTCCGGACGCCCTGACCCAGGGCACGTCCGGGTCCATCACGTTCCACCAGGCGGCGAGGGCCCCGCCGGGGCGCAGCACCCGGACCGCCTCGGGAACGGAGCGCTCGGGATCCGTCCAGTGGAAGGCCTGGGCATAGGTGACGAAGTCCGCCGAACGGTCGTGGAACGGCAGGTCGTCACCGCTGCCCCGGACCAGCGCCAGACCCGGCCCGGACGCCAGGAACCGCGCCGCCATCCCCGCGCTCGGCTCCACCCCGACCACATCCGCGCCACGGCCCGCCAGCAGCCGCGTCGAGATCCCGGTACCCGCACCCACATCCAGCACCCGGGCACCCCGCAGACCCCGCCCGGACAACCGCTCCAACTCGTCGAACAACTCCTGCGGATACGACGGCCGCGCCTGGTCGTACTCCGCCGCCACCCCACCGAACGACTCCGCGAGCTTCCGGAATTCCTGTATGTCCGTCATGTCCACTCCCCCGTCCGGCAGTTCACGTCACGCGTCAGCGTACGCGCGCGGTCAGGCCGGGGTGACGGCAACGGTGAGGTCCAGCACGTACGGCTCGATCACCCAGCCGTCCGGGAACTCCGCCAGCAGGGCCTCCCGCTCGACGGCCAGCAGCGGAGCGCGCCGATCCGGGGTGAGCGCGGCGAGGTAGGAGCGCGAGGTGAGGTCGGTGATCAGGTGGTCGACGGTGATCCGGCGCTCCCAGTGGAGCACGGTGTGCCCGGTCCGCAGTCCGTACGGGGCGAGGTGGGAGGCGAACTCGTCGATGGCGCCGTAGCCGTGGTAGCTCTCGGACAGGGCGGCGGCGAGCCGCTCGCCCATCGCCCGCACCCAGGCGACGCCGGTGTCCTTCACGTTCCACCAGGCGGCGAGGGCCCCGCCGGGGCGCAGCACCCGGACCGCCTCGGGAACGGAGCGCTCCGGATCCGTCCAGTGGAAGGCCTGCGCATAGGTGACGAAGTCCGCCGACCGGTCGTGGAACGGCAGGTCGTCGCCGCTGCCCCGGACCAGCGCCAGACCCGGCCCGGACGCCAGGAACCGCGCCGCCATCCCCGCGCTCGGCTCCACCCCGACCACATCCGCACCCCGGCCCGCCAGCAACCGGGTCGAGATCCCCGTCCCCGCACCCACATCCAGCACCCGGGCACCCCGCAAGCCCCGCCCGGACAACCGCTCCAACTCGTCGAACAACTCCTGCGGATACGACGGCCGCGCCCGGTCGTACTCCGCCGCCACCCCACCGAACGACTCCGCGAGCTTCCGGAAGTCGCTGCTGGGCCGGTTCACCGCTCCGCTGTGTTCCGCCATGTCTCCCCCGTTGGACGGCAGTTCGTGTGCTGTCAGCGTACGCGCGCGGGCGTGGCCAGGTGCAGGCGCGTGAAGGCCAGCGCCTCGGCGAGATCGGCCTCGCGTTCGGCGGGCGACGCGGCCCGGCGGGTGTTGACCTCCAGCACCACATGGCCGTCGAACCCGGTCCGGGCGAGGTGCTCCAGCAGCTCGGCGCAGGGCTGCTTGCCCCGGCCCGGGATGAGGTGCTCGTCCTTGCCGGAGCCCGAGCCGTCCGCCAGGTGGATGTGGGCGAGCCGGTCCCCCATCCGCTCGACCATCGCGAAGGCGTCCACCCGCGAGGTGGCGGCGTGCGACAGGTCGATGGTGAAGTGCCGGTACTCCTCGTCGGTGACGTCCCAGCCGGGCGCGTAGGCGAGCATCTCGCGGTCCTTGTAGCGCCACGGGTACATGTTCTCGACGGCGAACCGGACGTCCGTCTCCCCCGCCATCCGGTGGATGCCCTCGACGAACTCGCGGGCGTACTGGCGCTGCCAGCGGAACGGCGGGTGGACGACGACCGCGTTCGCGCCGAGCTTCTCGGCCGCCGCCCGGGCGCGGACCAGCTTGGTCCACGGGTCGGTGGTCCACACCCGCTGGGTGATCAGCAGGCACGGCGCGTGCACGGCGAGGATCGGCATGCCGTGGGCGTCCGAGAGGCGGCGCAGCGCCTCGATGTCCTGGCTGACCGGGTCGTTCCAGACCATCACCTCGACGCCGTCGTAGCCGAGCCTGGCGGCCAGCTCGAAGGCGACCGCGGTGTTGGCCGGGTAGACGGAGGCGGTGGACAGGGCGACCTTGGTGTCCGGGATGTGCAGGGTCGGATGCGCGGGCAGCACCAGGCGGTCGGTGGTGCGCAGCAGCGGGGGGCGGGCGGCGGCCTGGCGGGCGGCCTTGACGGACTTCACCGACTGGACGGCGGCCTTGGCGGCGCCGGCGGCCCGGGCGGTGCGGGTGCCGCGGGCCGGCTGGGCGGCGGGGGCCTCGGGGGCGGTCCTGGAGGCCTTCCTGGACGCGGCCTCGGCCACGTCCAGGGGTGTGGCCGTGGGCCGGTCCTTGGCGGTGGCCTTGTTCGCCGCTCTGGTGGCGGCCTTCCGGGCCGCCTTCTCGGCGACGCCGCCGGCGGCCTCCCGGGCGGCCTTGCCGAGCTTGCGGGGGCGGGCGTCGCGGCGTGGGGCCTCCGACCGCGGCTGCCCGTCCTCGGGAGCGCGGCCCTCCCGCGTTCCGTCCTCGCCCGCTGGTTGCGCCACGGGAGACAGCGTAAGCGGACGGCGCCCGGAACGGGGAGCGGACGGGTGCCCGCCCGGCCGTCCCGGGCGCCGTCCGTCCGGGGGTGGCCCCAGGGAGTCCTCAGGGAGTCCTCAGGGAGTGAGGGCGGGCCGGCGGCGGTCGGCGGCGGTGTCCATGGCGTCCAGCCGGCGCAGGATGATCCCCTCGCGCAGCGCCCAGGGACAGACGTCCAGCTCGTCGAGGCCGAACAGGTCCATCGCGGCGTCGGCGACCAGCGCGCCCGCGAGCAGCTGCTTGGCGCGGCCCTCGGAGACGCCGGGGATCTGCGCCCGTTCGGCGACGGTCATCGCGGAGAGCCGGGGCAGCCAGGCGGCCAGGTTGTTGCGGGTGAGCCGGCGGTCGGCGTACGGGCCGGCGTCGGCCGGGGCGGCGCCGGTCATCCGGGCGAGCTGCTTGAAGGTCTTGGAGGTGGCGACGGCGTGGTCCGGGGCACCGAGGCGGGAGATCTCGCCGACGACGGTGGCGATCTCGGCGCGGATGTGCCGCCGCAGGCCGCGCAGCTGCTCGGGGTCGGCGACGTCGCCGGGCAGCCAGCTGGCGGTCAGCCGGCCGGCGCCGAGCGGCAGCGAGCAGGCCGCGTCCGGCTGCTCGTCCAGGCCGCAGGCGATCTCCAGCGAGCCGCCGCCGATGTCGAGGTTGAGCAGCCGGCCGGAGGACCAGCCGAACCAGCGGCGGACCGCCAGGAAGGTCAGCCGGGCCTCGTCCTGGCCGGAGAGCACCCGCAGTTCGACGCCGGTCTCGTCGGCGACCCGGCGCAGCACCGCCTCGCCGTTGGCGGCCTCGCGCACGGCGGAGGTCGCGAAGGGCAGTATGTCGACCACGCCCTTGTCCTCGGCGACCCGCAGCGAGGAGGAGATCATGGCGATCAGCCTCTCGACGCCGGTCTCACTGATCGCACCCTGCTCGTCGAGGAGTTCGGCGAGCCGCAACTCGGCCTTGTGGGAGTAGGCGGGCAGGGGGGCGGCGCCCGGATGGGCGTCCACCACGAGGAAGTGGACCGTGTTGGAACCTACGTCGAGCACACCGAGTCGCATAAATCTCCACGCTACGCGATCCGGGGCCGGAGGAGACCGGCCCGTACCGGTGTTCTTGCTGGTCCGGGCGCTGATCGCGGCTCCGGCGGGCGGTCCACGGCGGGATCGGCGGGGCCGTTCGAACAGTATTCGGACGGTGTTGTTCCGGCGTTCACCCGGACGGTGGACGGCGGGTGCGGCGGGGCCGCGCACCGGTCGGCCGGTTCATCGGTTCATCGGTTCATCGGTTCATCGGTTCATCGGTTCAGAGCAGACCGTCCCAGAGCTGCTCGACGACGACCGCCCACCAGTTCTCCGGGTCGGCGAAGACCTCCGGGTCCACCGCCGCGAGGCCGCGCTGCAGCTCGGCGACGGCTGCCCCGGCGGCCTCCGGATCGAGCCCGCGCAGGCCCGGCAGCCGGCCGGCGAACAGGTCGAGGGAGCGCACGAAGGCGGTGACCGAGGCGTTGCAGTGCCGGGCCGTGGCGTCGTCGGGATCGACGGCGCGGACGGCGCCGCAGGCGGTGTCCAGGGTGATCAGCGCCCAGCCGTCCGTGCCGAGCACCACCTGCGGGGCGAGCGCCCGGCGCTCCCGCTCGGCCACCCGGGTGCCGCGGCCCGCCGCCGCCAGGTGGTCGGCCACCGGCGGGAGCACGGTGGCGGGGCGGGCGCCCGGGACGGCGTCCGGGCGCGGGTCGTCCAGGGCGAAGCAGCCGTCGACGGCCACCGGCACGCCGACCCTCAGCAGCAGCCGGGCGTCCGCCGCCGGCAGATCGGCCCGGGCGACGTCCGCCGGTGCGAACCGCCGGACGCCGTCCGGCCCGAACCGCGCCGTCAGCCGCTGCGCGAGCACGTGCTCCGGCTCGGCGGGCGACGGCGGGACGGCACGCGGGAACGGCACCCGGTTGCGGACCGGCCCGGCGCCCTCCTCCACCGGCAGCGCGCGCACGGCCGCCGCCCGCTGGTCGAACCGCGGCCCGTACGGCAGGTCGAAGTCCAGGCGGACGCCGGGGAGTTCGGCCGCCAGCGCGTACGCCCAGTAGCCGCCCGGCAGGGCGCTCGGCCGCAGGTCGGTGCGGACGGCGAGCACCTCTTCGGGCCGGACGCCCTGCTCGCGCAGCCACCACCAGCCGCGCAGTGCCGGGTGCGGCAGGCCCGGCGCCGACCGCAGGGCCAGGACCCGCCGTTCGCCCGCCGGGTCACGGTAGGTCAGCTCGGCGCGGGTACCGCGTCCGGTGGCGGGCGGCCGGGTGGGGTCGTACCCGCCCGCGCCGACGAAGTCCCGGTACAGCCGGACCACCTCGGGCACCGGGACGGACGGCCAGACGGTGAACCGGCCGTCCACCCGGTCCACCACGGCGCAGGCCGCCCCGATCTCCTCGGGCGCCCGCCGCTCCCCGGTCAGCGGGTCGACGTGGACCGGCGGGGGCTCCGCCCAGACCACCCAGCCCAGCTCGAACTCGTGGAGGCGGACCCGCCGGGCGCGCGCCGTCGGCAGGTCGCCGTTGATCCACCGGTGCGCCGCCTCGGTCGCCGCCGCCCTCGTCACCGCCACCGCGGCCACCTCCGACTCCTTGTGCCCAGCCCCACCGCGCCCACCTCATTGTGCCGATCCCCGCCGCCTCTGCACCGTCCGGCCCGGACCGCACAGGCGCGGTCCGGGCCGGACCTCTCGGACTCCGGAGCGGGCTACCGTGAGTGCTGGGTGGGGTCGGCTCCTGCCCCGACATGCCGGGCGGCGGCGCCCGGCCGACACTGGTCGACGTGGCCTCCCCATCAGCCGGCATCCCCGAACCGCAGGGCCACTGCGCAGGTGTCGTGGTGCGACGCTTCACCACCGGCGATTCCATGGGTGGCCTGACCCGCCTGCTTCATCGTGCCTATACCGAGCACGCCGAGGCAGGTCGGGCCTTCTTCGCCTCGTACCAGTCCGCGCAGGACACGGCTGACCGAGTGATGAAGGGGGAATGCTGGCTCGCCTTCATCGGCGCTGAGCTGGTGGGCTCGGTGACCGTGGCTGCCCCGTACGGGACACCTGAGGGGTATCCGGCCCCGACAGGAGCGGGATCGTTCTGGCAACTGGCAGTGGATCCAAGGCATCGAAAGGTGGGACTGGGACAGCAGTTGCTGGCTTTGGCGGAGGATCGCATTGTTGCGCTCGGGGCCTCGGAAGCGGTCATCGACACCTCGGTCCAAGCCGTTGACCTGGTCGGCTGGTACTGCAGGAGAGGGTATGTGCCGGTCGGGACATGGCGGTGGGACGTGACCAACTACGAGAGCGTGGTCCTGCTGAAGGACCTGCTGGCGCGTTGCCGGGACGGCACGGGCCGACGGTGACGCCCTGAGGAAGGGAAGTACCGCCGGCCCGGGTCGGCCGGCCTGGCCCTACTGGCTGAGAACCCGGGTCGCGTCCTTGGCGGCGAGGGCGAGCGCTTGGTCGAGTGCTCCGGTGTGGCGCCCGCCGGCACTGGCGACGGGGCCCTTCCCGCCCGCCCCGCCGCCGACTGCGCGGGCGGCGGCGGTGAGGATCTGGCCCGCCTGGGTGCCCACATCGTGAAGGCTTCGGGTGACGGCGGCGGCGAGAAGGGCCTTGCCCTCACGTTCAGTACCGAGGACGACAACCGTGAGGTCGCTGTTGAGGAGATCGGCGGTGGTGGCGGCCAGTGCGCGGAGTTCGTCGGGGCCGACGCCGGTGACCTTCTCGGTGACGATCCGGCCGCCCGGGACGGTACGGGCGGTGGCGGCGAGTTGCTGGGCGCGGGTGCGGAGCTCGGCGTCGCGGAGGCGGGCGAGTTCCTGTTGGGCAGCGGTGAGGGCATCGAGGCGCTTGCGGAGGGTGTCGGGGGCGTTCTGGGGGCGGGTACCGAGGAGGGTGGAGAGTTCTTCGAGGAGGTGGCGTTCGGTGTCGTGGTAGGTGAGGGCGTCGCGGCCGGTGAGGGCTTCGATGCGGCGGAGGTTGGAGCCGATGGAGGCTTCGCCGAGGATGCGGACGGGGCCGGCGTTGGAGCCGTGGGGGACGTGGGTGCCGCCGCAGAGTTCGCGGGAGAAGTCGCCGATGTCGACGATGCGGACGTGGTCGCCGTACTTCTCGCCGAACAGGGCGGTGGCTCCGGCGGCCTCGGCTTCGGAGCGGGTGGCGTGCCAGATGCGGACTTCGGGGTCGTCGAGGAGGTGGTCGTTGACGAGGGCCTGGATGGCGGCGAGCTGGGCAGGGTCGACGGCGGAGAAGTGGGCGAAGTCGAAGCGCAGGCGGCCGGCGTCGACGAGTGAACCGTGCTGGCGGGCGTGGTCGCCGAGGGTGCGGCGGAGCATGGCGTGCAGGACGTGGGTGGCGGAGTGGGAGCGGGCGACGGCGGCGCGGCGCGGGCCGTCGACGAGGGCTTCGGTCTGCTCGCCGCTGCGGATCTCGCCTTCGCGGATGCGGACGGTGTGGACGTGGAAGCCTTCCAGGCCGAGCCTGGTGTCCAGGACCTCCAGGAGCGCGCCGGAGGACGTGCGGATGGTGCCGGTGTCACCGACCTGGCCTCCGGACTCGGCATAGAACGGGCTGCGGTCCAGGACCAGTTCGAGCGTGCTGCCCTGGTCGGCGCCGGGCACGACGGCGCCGTCGGAGAGGAGGCCGAGGACGGTGGCTTCGGTGTCGAGGCGGTCGTAGCCGGTGAAGTCGGTGCGGCCGTGGCGGGAGGACAGTTCGCGGTAGGCGTCCTGGCGGCGCAGGGCCTCGGCGGTCCTGGCCTTGCCGCCGGCCTTGGCACGCTTCTGCTGTTCGGAGAGCAGGGCGGTGAAGCGGTCCTCGTCGACGGTCAGCCCGGCGTCGAGGGCGGCCTCGATGGTCAGCTCGACGGGGAAGCCGTAGGTGTCGTGCAGTTCGAAGGCGGTGTCTCCGGTGAGGGTGGTGGAGCGGCTGTCGCGGCTGCGGGTGATGGCGGCGTTGAGCAGCCGGGTGCCCTGGGTGAGGGTGCGGGTGAAGGACTCCTCCTCGGCGGCGACGACCTGCTCGATGAGGCTTGCCTGGTGGTTGAGTTCGGGCCAGACGTCGCCGAGGTTGGCGATGACGCTGGCGGTGGCCGGAGCGAGGACGGGCTGGTCGATGCCGAGCAGACGGGCGTGGCGGATCGCCCGGCGCATCAGGCGGCGCAGGACGTAGCCGCGGCCGTCCTTGGCGGGCAGCACGCCGTCCGCGATCAGGTAGGCGATGGAGCGGGCGTGCTCGGAGACGACCTGGAAGGAGACCTTCTCGTCGCCGCTGCCCGGATAGTCGCGGCCGGCGAGTTCCTGGACGGTGGTGAGGGTGGGCAGGAGGAGGTCGGTGCTGCAGACGTTCTCGACGTCCTGGAGGATCGCGGCGAGACGGTCGAGGCCGAGGCCGGTGTCGATGCTCTGCTGGGCGAGGTCGCCGAGGATCCGAAAGGTGCCGTTGTCGTCGTCCTCGCCGCGCATGGACTGCATGAAGACGAGGTTCCAGATCTCGACGTACCGTTCGCCGTCGGCGGCCGGGCCGCCCGCACGCCCGAAGGCCGGGCCCCGGTCGTAGTTGACCTCGGAGCAGGGGCCGCAGGGGCCGGGGACGCCCATGTCCCAGAAGTTGTCCGCGCCGAGGCGCTGGATGCGTTCGGCGGGGACGCCGATCTTGCGCCAGAGCTGTTCGGCCTCGTCGTCGCCCTGGTGGACGGTGATCCAGAGGCGGTCCTTCTCCAGGTTGTAGCCCTGGGTGAGGAGTTCCCAGGCGTAGGCGATGGCGTCGGCCTTGAAGTAGTCGCCGAAGGAGAAGTTGCCCATCATCTCGAAGAACGTGGCGTGCCGGTTGGTGCGTCCGACGTTGTCGATGTCGGAGGTGCGGGCGCACTTCTGGATGGTGGTGGCGCGGGGGTACTCCGGGGTGACCTCGCCCAGGAAGTAGGGCTTGAACTGGTTCATGCCGGCGTTGGCCAGCAGCAGGGTCGGATCGGAGGGGATGAGCGGGCTGGACGGGACGTGGCGGTGGCCGCGCGAGGTGAAGAAGTCCAGGAAGGTGGAACGGATCTGCGTCGAGCGCATGGCGGTAGGGCCCTCACGGAAGAGTCGCGGAGAGGTGGGGGGTGATCACACGCCGAGCCGGGCCGAGAACGAGGACTGAGTGGTTCTCAGTTCTCCAGCTCGGCGCAGATAGCTCGCGCCCCCACGGTGTAGACCATGACTCCGGTATCCGTCGCTCTGAGGTGGCGTAGCCGACAACGGACGCGACGGTCCGCTGCGACTGCGCCACCAACAGTAGCGGCTCCGGGGTCAAGATCGCTTGGATTTGTTCTCCTGTCGGCCGATGCCGACCAGGAGGGGGAGGACGAAGGCGGCGTGGTCGGCGCGGGGCATCACGAGGTGGGCTCCGGCCCGGGTGAGGGCTTCGGGGCCGGCGAAGCCCAGCCGGCGCCGACGGCGGTAACGCCCGCGGCGTGGGCGGCGTGGATGTCGGTCTCGGTGTCGCCGACGAAGATGCCCGCTCTCGGGGTGACGTCGAGCCGGTCGAGGGCGAGCAGGACGCCGTCGGGGGCGGGCTTGGGCTGGGCGTCCTCGTAGCAGACGACGGTGTCCAGCTGGTCGAGGATGTCCTGCGGCAGCAGCCAGTTGACGCGTTCGCGGCTTCGTAGGGTGACGACACCGGTGCCGACTCCGGCCTCGCGGAGCGCTGCAAGGGTCTCGGCGACGTACGGGAACACCTCGGCGGTCAGGGTGGCCGTGGCACTCGCCGCGGCCCAGCCTTCCTCGTTGATCGATCCGTCCAGTCCGAGGTTGGACAGGACGTACTCGCGCGGGGTGGTCGCGGCGTCGGCCGGGAGATCGGCGACGGTTACCCGCTTGCCGAAGGCGGCGGTCGCATAGCCGGCCAGGGTGGCGAGTTGGGCGTCTCGGCTGTCGACGAGGACGCCGTCGAGGTCGAAGAGCACGGCTCGCTTCACGCGGCACCACCCGCCCGAGGCGTCGGCAGGTCGGCCTCGGTGAACAGCGAGTTCAGGGTCACGCGATGCTCGGCCAGCAGCGTCCGGCCGCCGAGCGGTCGCTCCAGGACACAGAGCGCGTGGGTGACAGGTCCGCCCACCATCCGCAGGATGCGTGCCATGTGGAGCAGTTGGCCGCCGGAGCGGACCACGTCGTCGACCAGGACGATGCGGCGGCCGTCGATGGGAGGGCCCTCGACCTGGTGGCACGAGCCGTAGCCCTTGGGCCTGCGGCGCACGAAAACAGCGGGCAGGCCGGTGGCGGCGGACAGCGCCACGACGAGGGGGACGCCGCCGAGTTCGATGCCGGCGAGCACCTGGGCACCGTCGGGGACGAGGCCGGCCATGGCGGTGGCAGTGTCGCGCAGGAGCGCGGGGTCGGAGGCGAGCCGGTACTCGTCGAAGTACGCGTCGAGCCGGCCGCCGTCGGCGAGCTTGAACGGGGCGTTGACGCACGCGGTTTCGGCGAGTCGGGCGGCGAGGCCGGCCGACGGGGTGCGGGTGGTCATGCTCCTCCGATCGAGGTGGTGTCGAGCGAGGCGAAGTGGGCGCGGAAGGCGTCGGCGGACTCGGCGGTGACGAGGAAGCCGAGCGGCCGGGTCGGGGTCTCGTACAGCCACCGTTCCTCGCGCAGGAAGGCGAGCAGGCGCAGGGCCGACGCGCCCGCGAGACAGACCGGCACGGGCCGGATGGTGGTCGCGTAGTAGAGGGCGGCGGTCAGCTCGTGGAGGGTGCCGACTCCGCCGCCCATGGCGACGACCAGGTCGGCGTTCTCCAGGTAGTGGTTGAGGCGGGCGCCGGGATCGGGCAGGTGGACGGACTGGGTGGTGTGGGGGTTGAACGCGCCCCACTCGTCGTGCTTGCCGGTCAGCGTGACGGCGGTGACCGTGGCTCCTTGGCCTCCGGCTCCGCGGGCTGCGGCCTCCATGAGCCCGTTGTAGCCGCCGTGCAGGAGCTGGTACCCGGTCTGGGCCAGGGCCCGGCCGATCTCCTCGGCCAACGTCTCCTCCTGGGCGGAGGCGGGGACTACGCCGCCGAAGAAGACGGCGGTCAGGCCCTTGCGGGCCCGGCTGGCGGCCGGGCCCGCAAGGTGGAGTGCGTTCACACCAGCTCCTGGTAGGTGCGGTAGGCGGCGACAGCGTCGTGCAGGCCGTCGAGCGCCTGCGGGCAGGCCCGCTCGGCCAGGGCGAGCACCCGCTCGATCGCCTCGGTGACGTCGGCCGCCTCCGGGATGGCCGGGCCGCTGATCGCGGCGTCCAGGTCGCCCAGGCAGACGCGGCCGATCGGGGTGACGGCGATCTCCTCGCGCAGCTGGTACCAGCCCCAGAACCGCGAGGCGGGGGCCAGGGCGGTCTTGATCAGGTCCTTCGTGGCCGTGTGCAGCCGGTGCCACTCGGAGTACGCCACGAACCGCTGGCCGCGCTTGATCCGCTTGTGCAGGAGAACGGCCAGCACCAGGTGCTCGATCAGCAACTCGGTGCAGGAGCGCGGCCGGGCGAGGAAGGCGGCGGCGAAGCTCTCGGCCGCCGCGACGTCCGGCGCGGCGACCGGTCCGGGCCTGCGGTCGAGGAGGACGGCGGTGCTGATCGTCTCCTGCAGCCGCGGGATCCGGGAGGCCGGTGCGACATAGAGGTCGATCTGGTGGAGCTTGCCCTCGTCCGGGACGAGGAAGACCATCCCGACGCCGCCGAGGTCGGCGACGATCGTGTCGCGCCAGCCGGGCAGCAGGGCGCCGGCCTCGACCGGCATCAGGGTGTCCAGGGCCTCGACGAACGACGGGAACCAGGCGTCGTGGACGCCGGCGACGAAGTCGACGTCGGACAGGCGGTCGGCGGTGCCGTGGGCCAGCGACCCGCGGACCATCAGGTGGGTCACCGCCGGGGATGTGGCCAGGATGTCGGCGAGCTTCGACAGCAGCGGCAGCTGCGCGGGCCGGTTGGCCTGGGTGATCGCCGCCAGTTGCAGGGTGGGCATGCGCTTCTTCCTTCCGGGCGTGGGTGCGGGCTGGGATCAGGCGGGGATGGCGAGGAGACGGCGCTTGGCGGTCTCCCAACGGGTCGCGGCCTCCATGTCGCCGAGGGAGGCGTGCAGTTCGGCGATCAGGTCGTAGACCGTGCCCTCAGGCAGGGCGTAGGTGTAGAAGAGCCGCAGCAGCATCCGCTCGGCCGCTTCCGTGTAGCCGAGGGCAGCCATGTTGCGGGCGCTCTCCAGCCGTGTGGCCAGGACCGTCTGGTCGGCGACGGGCAGCGGCTCCGCGACCACCGGGCTGAGCGCGGGGCGTCGGGCCAGGTGGCGGTAGGCATTGTCGGCGTACACGTCGGCGACCAGGTGGATCCGGTCCGGGCCGAGCAGGTTGCACACCCCGTGGGCGTAGGTCGGAGTGAGCCGCCAGATCCGCCCGCCCGCCATGTGCACCTTGGTGCCGCCGGTGACCAGGAAGGCGGACCTGTTGGTGTGCAGCGGGACGTGCAGCCGGTGCCGCTCGACCTGGTCGAGTTCGTCGTAGTCGCGGTGCTCCCAGAGGAAGGCGTTGCCCTCCAGCCGGGCGAGCCGAACCCACATGAAGTCCAGGCCGAGGTCGGCCAGGAACGCGGCGGTGGCCGGCATCCGGCCCAGCAGGTCGGTCGGACGGGCGGCGCAGTCGCCGATCGTCACGTCGGCGGCGTCACCGGAGGCGTTCATCAGCGAGGTGGTCCACCAGCCGCCGGACTGGTAGGCGCCGTACTCCGACCTCCAGGGGGCCTGAGCGGTCAGGGCTTCGTGGCGCATCCGCTCCAGGTGGGCGGAGTCCACGGCGTCCAGCTGGGCGATCTGCCCGGCCAGAGCGGTCAGGGTGCTGTCCATCGGTTCCCTCCCGGGCCGGCTCGCGGCATGGCGAGCCGGAATGCACGCGGTGCTGGATGGAGTCGATCAGGCGCCGATCCAAGCGCCCTTGATCTCACGCTTCGCTATCGGTAATGCACGGACAGCGAGGTGGCGTTCAGGATGGCGGCGCCAGGTGCGGCACCGATACGACGCGGCTGCCGTCACCGTTTCGCCGTCCCGAGAGCCGAGCCATGCCGGCGTGCGTCACGACTGCCGTCACGGTCGCCGTCATCTGTGCCGGGACGCCATCGAACGGGTTTCCTGTCGAGCGACGATGGCTATCGTCAGGGCAGACGAACGGGGACGGAGATGATCCGCGGTGGCTGAAACTCCCACACTCCTGAGGGTTTTGACGCTTCAGCGACACTGGCAGGTCTACGAGACCTTCCGTCTCCGGTTCGAGGCGACGGCGAACTCGGCCGCCGAGCAGGAGCGCGACCCCCGGCTCCGGGGCCTGTCGGTCTCCAAGCGGCAGTTCGAGCGCTGGTACGGCGGCGCGGTGAAGACCCGCCCCTACCCGGACCAGTGCCGGGTGCTGGAGGCCCTGTTCGGCGTCGGCGTGGACCAACTCCTCGCGCCCGCACCAGCCGGCCCCGTATCCGTGCCCGCCACCACCGCCTCGTTCGCCGTCCCGCCACCTCGGCCGGCCCCTGTCCTCCTCCCACCCGAGCAGGCAGCGGCGCTGCCTGTCGGTGGCCCGTTCAGCAGCGAGCCCCGCTTCGACGCGGGCACCACGGAATTGGAAAGGCAGGTCACGATGGCGGCTCGTCGTGCACTTCGATTCACCGCGATGGCGGAGGGCAGCAACATCGGCTCGGAGACCCTGGGCCAGATCAACGACGAGGTGCGGCGGCTGACTGTCGCCTACCCGAAGCTGGCACTGCCGACCCTGCTCGGCGACCTGATCGAGGTCCAGGACCTCACCTTCCAACTGCTGGAACACGGACGGGCCAAGCCGTCGCAGGCCCGCGAGTTGTACCTGCTCGCCGGCATCACCTCCGGAATGCTCGCCAAGGCCAGCCACGACCTGGGCAACCCGAGCGCCGCCATGACGCAGGCCCGCACCGCCTTCGTCTGCGCCGACAATGCCGACCACCACGCCATGCGCGCCTGGGTCCGCTCGCTCCAGTCGCTGATCTCCTACTGGGCCGGCCGCCCCGGCGAGGCCGCCGACTACGCCGCCCTCGGACGGGACGCCATCGGCGATGTCCGCGGCACCACCAGCGTCTGGCTGGCCTGCCTCTCCGCCCGCGCCCACTCCCTCCTCGGCGACGGCGAGGCCACCCGCACCGCCATCCAGCAGACCGAGGAGGCCCGCGCGACCGTCGAACCCGACGACCTCGACGCCTTCGGCGGCATCATGACCTTCCCGCTGCCCCGCCAGCTCTACTACGTCGCCGAGGCCACCGTGCAGCTCGGGGAGGACGCGGCCCTCGGCGAGAGCCAGTCCGAAGCCGCCGTCTCCGCCTACCGCAATGCCACCGAGGACGAGTGGGCCTTCGGCGACCAGGCCGGCGCCCAGACCGACCTCGCCCTCGCCCGCATCGCCCGCGGCGAGATCGAGGGCGCCGCCGAGGCCGTCCGCCCCGTGCTCGACCTCCCCGTCGAACATCGGAACTTCGGCATCGTCAGCAGCGCCCAACGCGTCCACGCCGCCCTGCACGGCGCCGGCCGTCGCAGCAGCGGCGGCGCGGCAGCCGGTCTGCGCCAGGAGATCGAGGCCTTCACCGCCACCCCCACCTCGGCCCTGGTCCGGTGACCTCGCGGATAGGCTCCGCGGCCATGACCCCACTCCGCCTGACCGGCCCCAACCTGGCACTGCGCGAAGTCGAACCCGGAGACACCGACGACCTCCTGGCGATCTACGGCGACCCCGAGGCCACCCGGCACCTCAGCTTCGAACCCCGCACCCGCGAGCAGGTCGAAGCGATCACCGCCCGCTCCATCGACTCCGCGCACGCCACCCCGCGCACCGAGTACTGCCTGGCCGTCACCCGGCGCGGCGAACATCGGCTGATCGGCTACGCGCGCCTGGCCACCGAGCCGCAGCAGGCCGCCACCATCGGCTTCGCCCTCCACCCGGCCGCATGGGGCAAGGGCCTCGGCACCGAGACCGTCCACCTGCTCTGCGCCCTCGGCTTCGACGTCCTCGGCCTGCATCGCATCTGGGCCGCCCGATCACCGCTCAACGAGGCATCCGCGCGAACGCTTCTCCGCGCAGGGATGACCGAGGACGGCCGGATCCGTGACCATGTCTTCGTCCACGGGGCGTGGCGCGACTCGATCACCTACTCGATCCTGGAACACGAGTGGGCATCTGATTGAGCGACAACCCGGCGGGGCCTCACGGACCTGATGGCGTCGCGCACATGGACCGGTCTACGGGTGCCACCGAGGTCACGGGGTGGGGGCGAGCAGGTCGAGGGGGCGGCCTTCGGGGCCGAGCGCGACGGCCCAGAGGCCGTGGTCGGCGGGGTGCAGCGGCGCCGGGTCCCGGCGGCCCGTCTGGTGGTCGAGGTAGGTCACGGTGTCCCGGTGGTTCACCGCGTTCCAGGCGTGCGGGCGGCCGAAGCCGTCCAGGGTGAGCAGCACCGCCTGGGCACCGTGGCCGGCCCGGCGCAGCGCGCCCGCCAGCCGGACGAAGGCCCGGTCGCCGTCGCCGAGGTCGCGGAACGGTGCGCCGAGTTCGCGCTCGGCGCGGTCGCGGCCGCCGCGCTCGCCCGCGTCGCCCTCGGTGGGGACGCGCGGGGCGGCGCAGGTCGGCCGGCCGGTGAAGGTGTCGACGGCGGAGAGGGCGATCTCCAGGCTGTTGTTGGCCCGTCCCGGTTCGCGGTACCCGCCGTCGTTGAGCACCTCGGTCCAGCCCCCGGCCGCCGGGTCGGGGTGGCGGACGGGCAGGCCGTCGGCGTCCCGGGGCGCCCGGCGTTCGATCTCGCGCTGGTGCTCCGGGTCGACCGGGGCGAGCCCGCCGGGCAGGCCGGTCGGGCGGCTGTCGGCGATGGTCCGCAGCCGGACGACGGGCGCGCCCGCGGCGCCTTCCCCGCGCAGCGCGCGCATGGCCAGGTGCAGGGCGGTGGCGTGCGCGGTGGCCACCTGCACCGCGCCCCAGGCGAGCCCGGGTCCGTCGTCGGCGGGCGGGCCGTCGGTGCGGCGGCGGTGCGGGTGGTGGCCGTCCGGGTGGTCGTCGGAGCGCCCGGGCGCGGAGCCCGGGCCGGGCACGGGGGCCGGGGCCTGGCCGGTGCCGGGTCCGACCGACGGCGGGACGGTCGGCGGCGGGGGAACGGGCAGCGGCACCGGGGCAGCCACCGGGGCGACGGCCGGGTGGGCGGGCCCGGCGGCGGCGCGCGGGACCGCCGCAGCGGGGGCGCCGGGTACGGGGGCCGGGGCGGGCTGCGCAGGGGCCGCCGGGGCGCCCGCGCCGATCCCGCTGCCGAACGGGGCCGGGCCGTGCGCGCCGGACGTCCCCGGGGCCGCGCCCACGGCCAGCGGTCCCGGGCCGAGCGCCCCGCCCCCGCCGGGAACCGGCGGTGCGGTGAACGGCGGCGGGGCGAACGGCGCGGCGTAGGGGCCGGGGTGCGCGGCGACGTGCGGCGCGGCCGTCCAGCCCCCCGCAGCCGGTGCGGGTGGCGGGGCCGGGGCCTGCGCCGGGACGTCGTACGCGGGGGCGGACCGGGGCGCGGGCGGCGCGAGCACCGAGTCGGTGCGTACGGTCACCGGGGCGGCGGCGGGGTGCCCGCTTCCGCCGCCGTGGGCCGGGCTCGGTGCGGGTGCGGGTGCGGCGGCGGGAGGCAGCAGGTAGTCGTCGTCGGCCGCGCGGGCGGGCCCGGACGGGCCGGCCGAACCTGACGGCCCCCCGCCCCCGTCGGCGTGGTGGACCGGCGTGAGGGCCGGAGCGGGCGCGGGGGCGGGACCGGGCGCCGGGCCGGCCGACGTCCGGTCGCCGCCCCCCTGGCCCCCACCACTCGGAGCCTCCGCGAAGCCCGCCGAGGGCCCCGGCCTCGGCCCGTGCCCGCCCGGGCCGTGGCCGGGGCCCGACCGCTCGGGCTCGGAGTCGCCCCCGGGCCCACCGGACACCGCCGAGGCCCCCGCCCCGAGCACCGCGTCCGCCCCGGCCGTCACGGCCGTCACTGCCGTCACTGCCGTCACTGCCGTCACCGGCCCGTGATCGCGGCCGTGCCCGTGGCCGTCACCGTCCGCCCCGTCCACACCCGTGCCAGGTCCGGGCCGCCCGTCCGTCCCCGCGACCCCGGCCAGCGGCACCCCGGTGATCTCCCGGCCGTCCTGCCCGGTCAGCACCGGCTGCCCGTCCCTGCCCAGCACCGGCCGCCCGTGCTCGTCCAGCTTCACGGCCAGGTTCTCCACCCCGACCACCGGACGGCCGTCCGCACCCGGGACGACCACCAGCCCGGCGGCATCGGCCACCGGGGTGCCGTCGGCCCGCACGATGACCGGTTCGCCGTGCTCGTCCAGGACCGGCCGCCCGGCCTCGTCGAGCTTCACCGCCAACCCGGGCACGCCCACCACCGGCTTGCCGTCCTGCCCGAGCACCACGGCCAACCCCGTCCCGCCGGGACCGCCGAGCACCCCCGGCTCGCCGAGGACGGCGGGCAGTCCGGCCGCCACCGGGTCGAAGGCCGCGCCCACGCCGCCCGGGTACCCGGCCGCCCGCACGCCCTCGGCACCGGGCGGCGCCAGGCGCAGCAGCGCGACCACGGCCGGTTCCCGCAGCGTGGTGCCCAGGCCGTCCTTCATCGCCCGGCCGAGTTCGTCCAGCAGGCCGCCGATCTTCAGTCCGGCGGCCTCGACGGCGGCGGCGGCCACCGCCCGCGCGGCCGTTTCGGCGGCGACCGCGGCGGCGGCCTCGGCGCTCTGCCGCACCGCGTCGAAGAGCCCGCCCGCCTCCGGTGCCGTCGCGGCCGGGGCCGCCTCGGCCGCCGTCCGGGCCTTGGCCTCCTGCTCGTCGGCCTTCTTCAGTTCGGCGGCCAGCTCGTTGAGGGCGGCCACGATGTCGGCCTTGCAGGAGTCGACGGCGCGGGCGGCCGTGTCGAAGGCGCCGGCGACCAGCCCGGCGGCGCCGTGCGCGTCGTCCAGGTGCCCCTTGCCGCCGCCCCGGAACGCCTGCCAGTACGCGGCGAAGGCCTCGACGGCGCGGCCGGAGTTGTCCCCGGTGACCCGCCGCGCCGCGTCGCCCCCGCGCTTGGCGAGCCGGTCCGCCTCGTGGCCGAACTCGCGCCAGAGCCCGGCCGCCCTGCGCAGCCCCTCCTCGTCGGCCAGCGGCCAGCGCCGCCCGGTCCGGGCCAGGACCGGGACGAGTTCCTCGGGCAGTTTCCGCGACACGCGCTTCCCCCTTCGACGGACGGGCCTGCGGAGCGGGGCGGCGCTCCGCCCCCTGGAGGGACGCGCGCCGGGCCCCGAACGGTGCGCGCGCCCGCCCGCGGGTGCTCAGACCGGCCGGACCTCGGCGGTACCGGGCCCGCCCGCCGGGCCGCCGGCGAAGCCGCTCGCCGCCGAGGTGTCGGTGTCGGCGGTCCGCTCGGCCATGCCGTGCAGACCCGCGCCGACCGTCCCCAGCCGCCCGGCCAGCCCGCGCAGCCCGCCGAGCAGCCCGCCGTGCGCCTCCCGATAGGCGGCGGCGAACCCGCTGCCCGGCTTGTCCCCGCCCCACGGGCTGCCGAGCGCCGCGAGCCCCTGCTCCAGGGCGGTGGCGGCCTTCCCGAAGTCCGCCGAGATCCGCTCGAACTCCCGTCCCTCACCGTGCAGTTCCCAGGGCTTGATGACGAACTCGCCGCCGCCGGCCATCCCCGTACCTCCCCGTGCTGGACCGGCCGCCATCCTAGGGCCCGCCGAGCCCCCGCCCGGCGCCCGCCGACGGCCCCTTCACCCGGCTTCACCCGGCCTTCACGGCGGCCGCGCACCCGCCGTCGCCCCGCCGTCGCCCGGCCGCCGCGCGGTGAACTCGCCGTAAACCCCGTGGCCACGGACGGTTGGCCGGCGCGCGGAGGCTCTACCCTTGCCGAGTGGCAGCAGCAGACACGTCCAAGCACAGCAGCAGCACCTCCAAGGGGAAGAAGGCCAAGCCGAAGGACGGCGGCCCGACCGCCGTCGACCTCGCGATGCCGGTCCTGCGTTCCGAGCTCCGCCCCGAGGTCCCGCTCGACTTCCCGCGCGCCTGGGTCGAGTTCACCGACCCGGACGACGCGGAGCAGGTCTTCCGCTGCGACCTGACCTGGCTGACCTCGCGCTGGTCGTGCATCTTCGGCCAGGGCTGCCAGGGCATCCGCGAGGGCCGCGGCGAGTCCGACGGCTGCTGCACGCTGGGCGCGCACTACTCGGACGAGGACGACGAGAAGCGCGTCACCGGTCACGCGGCCCGGCTGACCCCGGAGCTGTGGGAGAACCACCCGCACGGCACCGATGCCAAGGGCCGGATCAAGGCCGACGGCGGCATCACCATGCTCGACGAGGACGGCGACCGCCAGACCCGCCGGGTCAACGGCGCCTGCATCTTCGTGAACAGCCCCGGTTTCGCCGGCGGGGCGGGCTGCGCCCTGCACGCGCTCGCGCTCAAGGAGGGCCGCGAGCCGCTGGAGACCAAGCCGGACGTCTGCTGGCAGCTGCCGGTGCGCCGCACCTACGACTGGATCGACCGCCCCGACGACACCCGCTACCTGCAGGTCACCATCGGCGAGTACGACCGGCGCGGCTGGGGCCCGGGCGGCCACGACCTGCACTGGTGGTGCACCGGCAGCCCGGACGCCCACCAGGGCGCCGACCCGGTCTACGTCAGCTACCGCCCGGAGCTCACCGAGCTGATGGGCCGGGCCGCGTACCGGGTGCTGGCCGAGCTGTGCGAGGAGCGGATCGCCACCAAGGGCGACCGCAAGGTGGCCCCGCACCCGGCCGACCCGGCGAAGAAGCCGAAGGCCGCGAAGAGCAAGTAGCGCCGAAGGGGGCGGGCCCGCCCGCCCCCTCACCCGCCGGCGCGGCTCACTTGTCGATGTCGCCGACGACGAAGTACATCGAGCCGAGGATCGCCACCATGTCGGCGACCAGCGTCCCCGGCAGCAGTTCGGTCAGCGCCTGGATGTTGTTGAACGACGCCGAGCGCAGCTTGAGCCGCCACGGCGTCTTGTCGCCGCGCGACACCAGGTAGTAGCCGTTGACGCCGAGCGGGTTCTCCGTCCAGGCGTAGGTGCTGCCCTCGGGGGCCTTGAGCACCTTGGGCAGCCGCAGGTTGACCGGCCCGGGGGCGAGTCCGGCGATCTTGTCCAGGCAGGCGTCGGCGAGGTCCAGCGCGTTGGCCGTCTGCTCCAGCAGGCACTCGAAGCGGGCCAGGCAGTCGCCCTCCTCGCGGGTGACCACGGTGAGCACCCGCCGCAGTTCCTCGCTGCCGTACGCGAGGTAGGGCTCGTCGCGGCGCAGGTCGAAGTCCAGGCCGCTGGCCCGCGCGATCGGGCCGCTGACGCCGTACGCCTCGGCCTGCGCCCTGGTGAGGACGCCGACCCCGGCGGTGCGGGCGCGGAAGATCTCGTTGCCCAGCACCAGTTCCTCGAAGACCGGCAGCTGGGAGCGGACGACGGCGACGGCGGCGCGGACCCGGCCGAGCCAGCCGGCCGGCAGGTCCTCCTTCAGGCCGCCGACCCGGTTGAACATGTAGTGCATCCGGCCGCCGGAGGCCTCCTCCAGCACGTGCTGGAGGTCCTCGCGGCCGGAGAAGGCATGGAAGATCGGGGTGATCCCGCCCAGCTCCAGCGGGTAGGAGCCGAGGAACATCAGGTGGTTGAGGACGCGGTTCAGCTCGGCGAGCAGGGTGCGGATCCACACCGCCCGCTCGGGCACCTCCATGCCGAGCATCCGCTCGACGCCGAGCACCACGCCGAGCTCGTTGGAGAAGGCCGAGAGCCAGTCGTGCCGGTTGGCCAGCATGATGATCTGCCGGTAGTCCCGGGCCTCGAAGAGCTTCTCGGCGCCCCGGTGCATGTAGCCGATCACCGGCTCGGCGCTGACGATGCGCTCGCCGTCCAGCACCAGCCGCAGGCGCAGCACGCCGTGGGTGGCCGGGTGCTGCGGGCCGATGTTGAGCACCATGTCGGTGGCGCCCGCCTCGCCCGTGAAGTTCTCGGCTCCCGCCCCGATGCCGACCGTGGTCTCCCTCATGGGGTGAGAGTCTGCCATCCCGCCAGTGCCTCCAGGCTCGGCGGTACCGGCATCCGGACGGTCTGCGCGAGCCAGCCGAAGGCGCCGAGACCGGCCCGGTCGGTGAGCTCCGCGCCCTCGCCGGCCCCGCCGAGGGCCCGCAGGTAGCCGGCCGGGTCGGTGGAGGCGAGGGCGAGCGAGGGCCGGG
This sequence comes from Kitasatospora sp. NPDC058032, assembly GCF_042885845.1. Lineage (NCBI taxonomy): Bacteria > Bacillati > Actinomycetota > Actinomycetes > Kitasatosporales > Streptomycetaceae > Kitasatospora > Kitasatospora sp. NPDC058032. The sequence goes on from NZ_JBHVRK010000003.1 coordinate 412,141, forward strand.
CGCCGCTGACGCCGAGCGCCCGCAGCGCCTCCCGCTGCGTCGTCCACAGGCTGTGGAGACCGGGGACGGCGACGGCGTCCAGCGCGACGTGCGCGGTGACGTCGCAGGAGCCGTCGGGCACCGGGGCCACCTCGCGGCCGGAGCGGAAGCCGGTGCGGGTGGGGAACGGCGGGCGGCCGTCGGCGGTGTGCCCGTAGTCGACGGCGACGGCGAGACCGCGCTCCAGGCCGGCCACCGCGTGCGCCCAGGCGGCGTCCCGCGGGCCGCCGAACTCGGCGAAGTCGCCGAGGCGTTCGGCCGGCCACCAGCGGGCGGCCCAGGCGGCGTCGGCGGCGTCGACCGGGGCGCCGAGCCGCTCCTCGCCGGTCGCGGTGTCCACCTCCAGGTAGCGCAGCCGCCCGTCCTCGCCGACCTCGCCGGTGTCCAGCGGCACGTTGTCCAGCCACTCGTTGGCGAACAGCAGCCCGGTGACGCCGCGCGGCACCTCGTCCGTCCACACCACGGCGTTCCACCGCGACTCCGTCCACAGCCCTGTGGACGGAGCGGCGGGCGGCAGCGGCGGGCGGTCGGCGAGTTCCACCGCGTACACCCGGAGCCGCTCCCCCAGCGCCCGGGGCAGCTCGGCCAGCACCCCGGCGACCAGTTCCCCCCGCCCGGCCCCGACGTCCACGAACGCCAGCTCCTCCGGACGGCCGAGCACCGCGTCCACCTCGCGGAGCAGCCGGGCGACCGCGCGGGCGAACAGCGGCGAGGCGTGCACCGAGGTGCGGAAGTGCCCGGCGGGGCCCTCCGGCCTGCGGTAGAAGCCGCCGTCGGGTCCGTAGAGGGCGTGTTCGGTCGCGGGCGCCCACCGCATCCAGGTCATGGGGCGGGACGCTACACACCCGGTGGGCACCCGCCCAATCCGTACGGCATCGGTACCCGGGCCTCTCCGACCTAGGGAGTAGGACGGATCGCTCTCCCGGCGGACCTGGGGACACGCCGCGGTTGCCTACGCTTGACCCGTGCATCGACTCAACGCCTGGCTCCGCCGTCACCCCATGGTGGTCGACTCCGCCTGGGCGGCGTTGGTGCTGGTCTTCGGGCTGCTGCCCGACGAGAGCGGCCGCCCGGAGGGCTGGCGTCTGGTGGCCGACACGGTCATCGCCGTCGTGCTGCCGCTGCTGATGGTGTTCCGTCGGCGCTTCCCCGACCTCACCGTGGCCGCCGCGATCGTGGTCGGCCTCACCCAGGTGGTCCTGAACGTCAACCCGGCGTTCTCCAGCGTCGCCTTCCTGGTGTTCGCCTACACGGGTGCCGCGTTCGGCCGGCCCTGGACGTCCCGGGCGGCCCTGGTCGCCGGACTGCTGGCCGGCCCGCTGGTGTTCTGGCAGATCCATCCGGAGAAGGCCACCCGACTGCCCGACGGCGACATCAGCTACGTCCAGTACTCCGTTCCCGAGGCGCTGTTCTTCTCCGGGATGATGTCCACCCCGTTCATCCTCTGCTGGGCGTGGGGACGGCTGACCCGGGTCCGCCGGGCCTACCTGGTGGAGCTGGAGGACCGCGCGGCCCGGCTGGAGCGCGAGCGCGACGCCCAGGCCAAGGTGGCGGTCGCCGCCGAACGGGCCCGGATCGCCCGCGAACTGCACGACGTGGTCGCGCACAACGTCTCGGTGATGATCGTCCAGGCGGACGGCGCCGCGTACGTGCTGGACAACTCGCCCCAGCAGGCCAAGGAGGCGCTGGGCACCATCGCCTCCACCGGCCGGCAGGCGCTGGTCGAGATGCGCCGGCTGCTCGGTGTGCTGCGCACCGCCGACACCAAGGGCGAGGAGTACGTGCCGCAGCCGGGCGTCGAGGAGCTCCCCGAGCTGCTGGACCAGGTCCGCACGGCCGGCCTCCAGGTGGACTTCGCCACCTCGGGCGATCCGCGCGAACTGCCGCGCGGCGTCGAGCTGACCGTCTACCGGATCGTCCAGGAGGCGCTGACCAACGTCCGCAAGCACGGCGGCCCCGACGTGCACGCCCGGGTCGCGGTCGACTTCGGCGAGCGCGAGCTGGCCGTCCTGGTCGAGGACGACGGCCGCGGCAGCACCGACGAGCAGCTGGCCACCGGCGGAAGCGACGGCCAGGGCCACGGCCTGATCGGCATGCGCGAGCGGGTCGGCATGGTCAGCGGCAGCCTCGACGTCGGGCCGCGCCCCGGCGGCGGCTTCCGGATCCGCGCCGTGCTGCCGCTCAAGGCGGCCCACTGACCCCCGGCCCGGGCGCCCATCGACCCCCGCCGTTCCCCCGAGGAGCTTAGGAGCCCCCCTTGACCATCCGCGTGATGCTGGTCGACGACCAGGAGCTGCTGCGTACCGGATTCCGGATGATCCTGCAGTCGCAGGGCGACATCGAGATCGCCGCCGAGGCCGGGGACGGCGCCCAGGCCCTGGAGAAGCTCCGGCACACCGCGGTCGACGTGATCCTGATGGACGTCCGGATGCCGCGGCTGGACGGCGTGCAGGCCACCCGGCGGATCTGCCTGGCCGAGGACGGCAGCCCGCTGCCGGACGCCCCGCACGTGCTCATCCTCACCACCTTCGACCTCGACGAGTACGCCTTCGCCGCGCTCAAGGCCGGTGCCAGCGGCTTCCTGCTCAAGGACGTGCCGCCGACCGAGCTGGTGGCCGCGATCCGCGCCGTGCACGGCGGGGACGCGGTGGTCGCGCCGACCACCACCCGCCGCATGATCGACCGGTTCGCCGAGGTGCTGCCCACCCCGCAGGGCGGCCCCGGCCGCGCGGACACCCTCGGCCCGCTCACCGAGCGCGAGCGCGAGGTGTTCCTGCTGGTCGCCCAGGGCCTGTCGAACGGGGAGATCGCGGCCCGGCTGGTGCTCTCCGAGGCCACCGTGAAGACCCACGTCGGGCGGATCCTGGCCAAGCTCAGCCTGCGCGACCGCGTCCAGGCGGTGGTGCTGGCCTACGAGGCGGGCCTGGTCCGGGCCGGCGCCACGGACTGAGCCGCCCGGGCCCGTTCCCGCCCCCGTAGAATGGGCCGGTACGTCCGGTACCCCGTCAGGTGGACTGGAACGGAGCCCTTGGACAAAGGTGGACCCGTGAGTCCGTCCGACTTCGCCGACCCCGGCGAGTTCGCCCCGCTCGCCGACGGCCTCGGCGACCCGGCCGACCCCGGCAACCGCCCCGCCCGCCTCGCCGTGGGCGTGGTCGGCACCGGCCGGGTCGGCCCGGCGCTCGGCGCCGCCCTCCAGCTCGCCGGCCACAAGGTGGTCGCCGCCTCCGGGGTGTCCGCCGCCTCCCGCCGCCGCGCCGAGTCGCTGCTGCCGGGCGTGCGGATCGTCACCCCGCCGCAGGTGCTGGCCGCCGCCGACCTGGTGCTGCTCACCGTCCCCGACGACGCGCTGGCCGACCTGGTGGCCGGCCTCGCCGCGACCGGGGCCGTCCGCCCCGGCCAGCTGCTGGTGCACACCTCCGGCGCGCACGGCGTGGCCGTGCTGGAGCCGGCCACCCGGGCCGGCGCGCTGCCGCTGGCACTGCACCCGGCGATGACCTTCACCGGCACCTCGGTGGACCTGGCCCGGCTGGCCGGCTGCCCGTTCGGGGTGACCGCCCCCGAGGAACTGCGCCCGGTCGCCGAGGCGCTGGTGGTGGAGATGGGCGGCGAGCCCGAGTGGGTGCCCGAGGACGTCCGCCCGCGCTACCACACCGCCCTCGCGCACGGCGCCAACCACCTGGTCACCCTGGTCTCGCAGGCGATGGAGCTGCTGAGCGCGGCCGGCGTCGCCGAGCCCGGCCGGATGCTCGGCCCGCTGCTCGGCGCCGCGCTCGACAACTCACTGCGCTCCGGCGACGCGGCCCTCACCGGCCCGGTCGCCCGGGGCGACGCCGGCACCGTGCGACGCCACCTGGCGCAGCTCAGTACGGTGTCCCCGGACATCCCGGCCGCCTACCGGGCGATGGCCCGCGCCACCGCCCAGCGGGCCCTGGCCCACGGGACGATCGACGAAGCGTCGGCGGCGGCGCTGCTGGACGTACTGAACGAGGAGAAGCAGTAATGGCACGCGGCAAGCAGCCGGGCAAGGCCCAGCGCGCCCCGAAGGTCCACCGGGCCGTGGTCACGCACACCGTCGACGACTTCGAGGCGGCGTTCTGGCCGGACGAGCAGCCGGTGGACAACGCCGTCGTGATGACGATGGGCGCCCTGCACGAGGGCCACGCCGCGCTGATCCGCGCCGCCCGCAAGCAGGTCGGCCGGGACGGCCGGGTCGCCGTCACGGTCTTCGTCAACCCGCTGCAGTTCGGCGCCGGCGAGGACCTGGAGCGCTACCCGCGCACCCTGGACGAGGACGTGCGGCTCGCCGAGGCCAACGGCGCCGACGTGGTCTTCGCGCCGTCCGTCGACGAGGTCTACCCGAACGGCGAGCCGCAGGTGCGGCTGGCGGCCGGCCCGATGGGCGAGCGCTACGAGGGCGCCACCCGGCCCGGCCACTTCGACGGCGTGCTGACCGTGGTCGCCAAGCTGCTGCACATCACCGACCCGGACTTCGCCTTCTTCGGCGAGAAGGACGCCCAGCAGCTGGCGATCGTCCGCCGGATGGTGGCCGACCTCGACTTCGACGTCGAGGTGGTCGGCGTGCCGACCCTGCGCGAGGAGGACGGGCTGGCGCTCTCCTCCCGCAACCGCTACCTCTCGGCGGAGGAGCGCACCCGCGCCCTCGCCCTGTCCGAGGCGCTGTTCGCCGGCCGGGACGCGGCCTCGCGGGGCCCGAAGGCCGCGCGCGAGGCCGCCGCGGCCGTGCTGGACGCCGCCGAGGGCGTCGACCTCGACTACCTCGCCCTGGTCGATCCGCACGACTTCACCGAGGCGCCGGACGACTTCCAGGGCGAGGCGGTGCTGGCCGTCGCCGCGAAGGTCGGCACGACCCGCCTGATCGACAACGTCCGCATCATCGTCCGGTGATCCGGTAGCTCCCCCGCAGTTCCCCTAGGCATGCACTCACAGGAGGCGTGACCCGCAATGCTCCGCACCATGCTCAAGTCCAAGATCCACCGGGCCACCGTGACCCAGGCCGACCTGCACTACGTCGGCTCGGTCACGGTGGACGAGGACCTGCTCGACGCCGCCGACCTGCTCCCCGGCGAGCTGGTCCACATCGTCGACATCAACAACGGCGCCCGGCTGGAGACGTACACCATCGCCGGCCCGCGCGGCTCCGGCGTCATCGGCATCAACGGCGCCGCCGCCCGCCTGGTCCACCCCGGCGACCTCGTCATCCTGATCGCCTACGGGCAGATGGACACCGCCGAGGCCAAGGGCTACCTCCCCAAGGTCGTCTTCGTCGACGAGCACAACCGGATCACCGGCACCGGCGGCGACCCGGCCGAGGCCGGGGAGGGCACCGGACTGCTGCGCGGGGACGCCGCGTACCGTGGCGACAGCGGCGCCGTCGACGCCGCCGCGCGCTAAGGAGCCATCACCGACATGTCCGCCGTCACGCACCGCCTCACCGCCCCCGCACCGGGCTGGACCGCCGACACCGACGTCGTCGTGGTCGGCTCCGGCGTGGCCGGGCTCACCGTCGCGCTCAACGTCCGCAAGGCCGGCCTGCGGGCCATCGTGGTCACCAAGGCGATGCTGGACGACGGCTCCACCCGCTGGGCCCAGGGCGGCGTCGCGGCCGCCCTGGGCGAGGGGGACACCCCCGAGCAGCATCTGACCGACACCCTGGTGGCCGGCGTCGGGCTGTGCGACGAGGACGCCGTCCGCACCCTCGTCACCGAGGGCCCGGGCGCGGTCCGCCGGCTGATCGAGGCCGGCGCCGCCTTCGACCTGGGCGAGGACGGCGCGGTCCTGCTCACCCGCGAGGGCGGCCACCACCGCAACCGGATCGCGCACGCCGGCGGGGACGCCACCGGCGCCGAGATATCCCGGGCCCTGGTCGACGCCGTCCGGCGCGACCCCGAGGTGGAGCTCATCGAGCACGCCCTCGTGCTCGACCTGCTCACCGACGCCGAGGGGCACGCCGCCGGACTGACCCTGCACGTGATGGGCGAGGGCCAGCGGGACGGCGTCGGCGCCGTCCGGGCCCGCGCGGTGGTGCTCGCCACCGGCGGCATGGGCCAGGTCTTCTCGGCCACCACCAACCCGGTGGTCTCCACCGGCGACGGCGTGGCGCTCGCGCTGCGGGCCGGCGCCGAGGTCACCGACCTGGAGTTCGTCCAGTTCCACCCCACCGTGCTCTGGCTCGGCCCGGAGGCCGAGGGCCAGCAGCCGCTGATCTCCGAGGCGGTCCGCGGCGAGGGCGCCCACCTGGTCGACGCGGACGGCGTCCGCTTCATGCTCGGACAGCACGAGCTGGCCGAGCTGGCCCCGCGCGACATCGTCACCAAGGCGATCACCCGCCGGATGCAGCTCCTGGGCACCGACCACATGTACCTGGACGGGCGGCACTTCGGCGCCGAGATGTGGCAGCGGCGCTTCCCGACCATCCTGGCGACCTGCCGCGCGCACGGCATCGACCCGGTCACCGAGCCGATCCCGATCGCCCCGGCCGCCCACTACGCCTCCGGCGGGGTGCGCACCGACCCCATCGGCCGCACCTCCGTGCCCGGCCTGTACGCCTGCGGCGAGGTCGCCTGCACCGGTGTGCACGGCGCCAACCGGCTGGCCTCCAACTCGCTGCTGGAGGGCCTGGTCTTCGCCGAGCGGATCGCCGCCGACCTGACCGCCCGGCACGCGGCCGGCGGCCTGCCCGCGCGCACCGTCGACGCGGCGGCAGCCCGCGCCGCCCGCCCGGTGCCGCTGCCCGCGCCCGAGGCGCGGGCCGAGATCCAGCGGCTGATGTCGCGCGGCGCGGGCGTCCTGCGCTCCGCCGCGTCCATGGCCGCCACGGCGCGCGGGCTGGCGCTGCTCACCGAGCAGGCCCGCTCCGACGCCGCCGAGCAGAAGCCGGCCGACCCCCGGGTGGAGACCTGGGAGGCCGCCAACCTGCTGCTGGTCTCCGACGCGCTGGTCACCACCGCCGCGCAACGCGAGGAGACCCGCGGCTGCCACTGGCGCGAGGACTTCCCCGACCGGGACGACGCGCACTGGCGGCGCCACCTGATCATCACCCTCACCGCCTCCGGCGGCCCCGTCAGCACCCTCGAGGAGCAGTAACACCATGACCGACGCGACCGACGTGACCCACCTGCACGAGCACGAGCACGAGGAGCTCCCGCTGGCCGGCGGCTGCGGCGACGGCTGCGCCTGCGGCGACGGCGAGGGCTACGAGACCGGCCTGGACCCGCAGCTCGCCGAGCTGCTGGAGGAGGCCGGTCTGGACCCGATCGAGGTCGAGGACATCGCCACCCTGGCGCTGGCCGAGGACCTGGCCGGCGGCGAGGACGTCACCTCGGTGGCGACCGTGCCCGCCGACGCCGTCGCCACCGCCGACTTCACCGCCCGCCAGGCCGGCGTGGTGGCCGGTCTGCGGATCGCCGAGGCGGTCGTCTCGCTGGTCTGCGAGGAGGAGTTCGAGGTCGAGCGGCACGTCCAGGACGGCGACCGGGTCGAGGCCGGCCAGGTGCTGCTCTCGGTCCGCTCCCGCACCCGCGACCTGCTGACCGCCGAGCGCAGCGCGCTCAACCTGCTCTGCCACCTGTCCGGCATCGCCACCGCCACCCGCGCCTGGGCCGACGCCCTGGAGGGCACCGGCGCGGTGGTCCGCGACACCCGCAAGACCACCCCGGGCCTGCGCGCGCTGGAGAAGTTCGCGGTCCGCTGCGGCGGGGGCGCCAACCACCGGATGGCGCTGTCGGACGCGGCCCTGGTCAAGGACAACCACGTGATCGCGGCCGGCGGCGTCGCCGAGGCGTTCCGGGCCGTCCGGGCCGCCTACCCGGAGCTGCCGGTCGAGGTCGAGGTCGACACCCTGGAGCAGATCGCGCCGGTCCTGGAGGCCGGGGCCGATCTGATCCTGCTGGACAACTTCACGGTTCCGCAGCTGGTCGAGGCGGTCGCACTGGTGGCCGGCCGGGCCAAGCTGGAGGCCTCCGGCGGACTCACCCTGGCCACCGCGCGCGAGGTCGCCCAGACTGGTGTCGACTACCTGGCGGTGGGCGCGCTGACCCACTCCTCGCCGATCCTGGACATCGGCCTGGACCTGCGCGCCTGACCGACCGTCCGCTCCGTCCGGCCGTTCCACCCGTCCGACCGCTCCGTCCGCCCGCTGGCCCTCGACGCAGAAAGCACCCTGATGCTGCTCACCATCGACGTCGGCAACACCCAGACCACCCTCGGCCTGTTCGGCGGCGAAGAGGTCGTCGAGACCTGGCGGATCTCCACGGATCCGCGGCGCACGGCGGACGAACTGGCGGTTCTGCTGAACGGCCTGATGGGCTCGCAGGGATCGCGCACCGCGATCGCCGACGCGAAGGTCGAGGGCCTGGCGATCTGCTCCTCCGTCCCCTCCGTGCTCCACGAGTTCCGCGAGGTGACGCGCCGCTACTACGGCGACGTCCCCGCGGTGATCGTGGAGCCGGGGGTGAAGACGGGGGTGCACGTCCTGATGGACAACCCCAAGGAGGTCGGCGCCGACCGGATCGTCAACGCGCTGGCCGCCAACCACCTCTACGGCGGCCCGTGCATCGTGGTCGACTTCGGCACCGCCACCACCTTCGACGCGGTCAACGCCCGCGGCGACTACGTCGGCGGCGCGATCGCCCCCGGCATCGAGATCTCGGTCGAGGCGCTCGGCAACCGCGGCGCCCTGCTGCGCAAGATCGAACTGACCCGCCCGCGCAACGTGATCGGCAAGAACACCGTCGAGGGCATGCAGTCCGGCATCCTCTACGGCTTCGCCGGCCAGGTCGACGGCCTGGTCGACCGGATGGCCCGCGAGCTGTCCAAGGACCCCGACGACGTCCAGGTGATCGCCACCGGCGGCCTGGCGCCGCTGGTCCTCGGCGAGGCCGGCTCGATCGACGTCCACGAGCCCTGGCTGACCCTCATCGGCCTGCGGCTGGTCTACGAGCGCAACCGCCCGAGCTGAGGCCCCGCGGGTGTGACGGACATCACACCCGCGCGAATGGGGACATTCACCCACGGTCCCCCCATCGCGACCGAGCGTGATCATCTCCGCCCTCTCGGCCCCGTGCTAGCGTCGAACGCCGGGGCCCCATCACCCGCCGCTCCCCATCGAGGAGCGGTAGGCACTGAGGGGGGAAACACATGCACGGAACCATCACGGCCGTCGATGCCACCCTGGACGACCTGCGCACCTCGGCGTCCCGGATCGACAGCCTGAGCGGCCGCCAGGCCGAGGTACTCGAACTCCTCGTCCTGGATCTCTCCAACCAGGAGGTCGCCGCGCGCCTCGGCATCACCGAACGCACCGTCAAGGCCCACGTCGCCGCACTGATGGACCGCCTCGGCGTCGACTCGCGGCTGCGCCTGGCGATGGTCGCACTGTACGAGCGGATGTCCAACTGTCCCTGCGGACAATGGTCTTGATGCGAAGGATCGCCTAGATTCGGCAGCACTCGGGGGCTCGGGTCCACATCCGCGGCCCCCGGCGTTCCACACGGGGGGAAGTACCATGCTTCTCTCCTTCGCGCCCCCGCCCGCTCCACGGGCGGGCCGTCCGAAGGGTCCAACGTGAACGTCAAGCGCATCACGGCCATGGCCGCGATCCTCGCCACCGGCCTCGGCACCGCCGTCGCCGTCGCCCCGGCCGCCTCGGCCGCCACCATCGGCGCCTGCACCTACAGCTACGCCTGCCTGTTCTACAACTCCTCCAACTACAACCTGGGCGCCCAGTTCGCACACGACATCAACGTCAACAACTACACCGGCTCGTACTTCAGTGCCGGCATGTACGGCAGCGCCGGTGCGGGCGTGGAGGTCAAGAACCACGCCGCCGCCGTGGCCAACGGGGATGACAGCTTCCAGATCACCATCTGGGAGCGGAGCGGCGCCACGCCCTGGGGCAACCACGAGTCCATCAGGCCCTACAGCTTCGCCGACCTCACCGTCGTGAAGAACGACAACGCCGCCGGTACCTGGCAACGGGTCAACTGACCCGCTGCACCACGGCGCGGGCCCGGTCACGAGCGTCGCTCGGGCCCGCGCCGCTCCCGCACGACCGAACCACGGAGATCTGAACAAGATGGCCACACAAGCCTCGCCACTCAGTCGGCCGCTACTGCTCGCAGGGGGAGCACTACTTCTCCTCGCGGTCGGCTGCACCTCGTCGGCCACGCCCGACGGCAAGCCTTCGGGCGGCCTCTCCGCGGCCCCACCGCCAGTCTCCGCCGTGCCAACCCTCGTCCAGGTCGAGGACAAGACATTACCCATCGAGGCGTACCTGTTGACGACCGAGCAGAGCAAGCAGCTGGTCGCGGCCAGGACAGCACTGACGAACCGCTGCATGGCCCGGTTCGGCTTCGTCGTCACCCCGCCTCCCGCCCCGCCCGGTGGGGGGAGCATGGCCAAGAGCCTGACGCAGCGGCGGTACTTCGTCACGGACGTCGCCGAGGCCGCCCAGTACGGCTACACCTCCAAGACCCCCACCTCCGACGAGAAGCCTTCACGCGCTCCGGAGCCACCCGCGTACCTGCTGGCCCTCACCGGCAGCCCGGACGGCCGGGCCGCCGTCCTGCCAGGACAGACCCCTCAGGGCGACGGCAAGGAGGTCAACGGCCAGAAGGTCCCGCCCGGCGGTTGCATCGGCGAAGCGAGCGGCAGGCTGGGCGCCACCGCAGAAAACGGCAACGGCGGGGACACCCAACTCGCGCTCGATGTCAAGAACACCGGCTGGAAGCAGTCGCAGGCCGACACCCGGCTGCTCGCCGCCTTCTCCGCCTGGTCCGGCTGCATGAAGGCCAAGGGCTACGACTACCCGACCCCGATCGCGGCCACCGACGACCCGCAGTGGCAGACCCTGGGCGCCGCCTCCGAGAAGGCCCGGCAGACCGCCACCGCCGATGCGACCTGCAAGGCCGAACACAACGTCGTCGGCATCTGGTTCACGGTCGAGTCCGCCTACGAGAGCGCGCTGATCGAGCAGAACGCCGAGGCCCTGCGCGCCGTCAAGCAGGACATCGACAAGCGCGTGAAGCTCGCCGCCCAGGCCCTGGCCTCCTGACCCGCGGCACCCGCATGAAGTCGACACCACCGCACGACAACCATGACGGACAGTCAATCGGTCTACACGGTCGACAGTTGGATCGACTTTCCGGAACGAGGGTGTGGACGTGGCCGATGACACGCGGTCGGACGACGAGGCGGGCGGCGGCGAGCGGGCGGCCCGGCGGCGCCGGCGGGCGCTGCTGCTGGTCATGGCGGCGGCCGTGACACTGGCCGGATGCTCCTCCGGCGGCTCCGGCGGGGGCTCCTCGGCTCCCGCCGCCACCCCGTCCGGGGCACCGGCCGCCGCCGAGGCCGCACGGGAGACGGGATTGCCGCTGGAGACGGCGATGCTGGGGGACGCGGAGAGCCAGGCCGTCACTCAGAACGCGCTGAACAAGATCGCCGCGAAGTGCGCACGGGACCAGGGGTACCAGCTCACCGAACGGCCGCCGGTGACGGCCGCACAGCTCCTGGCCGACCGGAAGGCGCAGGGTTCGGGCTCGAACCCGTACGCACAGCCGTCCGCCCAGGCGCTGAAGGACTTCGGGTACGCCGGCTCCGAGCACGGACGCGACCCGAAGCCACCGGAGACGGGGCAGCCCCCCGCCGCCGACGCTGCGGGACGCAACGCGGAGACCAAGTGCGCCAAGGAGGCGGCGATCCGGCACACGGCGGCGGACCCGGCCATGAACGCGGCCCGGGGCCGGATACGCGAGCTGACGACGCAGGCCGACCAGCAGACCACGGCCGACTCCCGCCTGGTCGCCGCGCTCGCCCAGTGGTCGGGGTGCATGCGGCCCAGCGGCTACACGTACGCGAGCCCGACGGAGGCGGAGCAGCAGTTCGAGAAGGTCGTCGGCGCCGCCGGGGCCCAGGAGTTGGCGATCGCCCGGGCGGACGCCGAGTGCCGGTCGAGCAGTCGACTGGCGGACGTGTGGTACCAGGTGCGCTTGCAGGTGGAACAGCGGCTCGTCGAGCAGAACGCCCAGGTGCTGAAGGATGCCGCCGAGGCCGACAAGCGTGCCGCGCAGGCGGCGAGCCAGGCCGCGGGCCAGGCGGCGACCGGATGAACCGGCGTCCCCGACGGCAACCTTGACGCTGGTTCAACTTGTCGGTACAGCTGGACAGTTGTTTTGATCTCCCGGAACGAGGGTGGGGGCGTGGCAGAGTTCGAGCAGCCGGACGTGACGCCGGAGGCGGCGGCGGACGACGAGGTGGCCGGCGGCGAACGGGGTGTCCGGCGGCGCCGGCGGGCGCTGGTGCTGGTCATGGCGGCCGCGGTGGCGCTGGCCGGGGGCGGCGTGGCGGCGTCGACGATGATCAAGTCACCCGCACAGGCGGCCGCGGACAGCGAGCCGCCGGCGCCGGACGTGCTGACCGCCGCGGTGGAGCAGCGGGTGCTGACCGACTCCGTGGTGATCCGCGGCCAGGTGAGCGCCGGGCAGTCGGTGGACGTGGCGCCGGCCGGGGGCGGCGGGGCCGCGGGGGCGAAGCCGGTGGTGACCAAGCTGCCGGTCAAGGTCGGCGACCAGGTGCAGGCCGGGCAGTCGGTGCTGGAGGTGGCCGGGCGGCCGGTGTTCGCGCTGCACGGCGACCTGCCGGTGTACCGGGACCTCAAGCCGGGCGCCACCGGCCAGGACGTCAAGCAGCTCCAGCAGGCGCTGAAGGAGCTGGGGTTCGAGTCGTCCGCCGACCCGGAGGGGACGTACGGCGCCGCCACCAAGGACGCGGTGAAGGCGTTCTACGCGGCGCGCGGCTACGACCCGCTGCCCGCCACCCCCGACGGGGACACCCAGGTGACCGCCGCCCAGGACGCGGTCACGGGGGGCGAGCGCGCCCTGGCGGATGCCAAGGACGCACTGAAGCAGGCCAAGAAGCGCTACGACGAGGCGGTGGCGGCCGCCCAGCAGCAGGCGCAGCAGCAGGCCCAGCAGAGCGCCGCGCCGAGCACCGCGCCGACGGCCGGGGCGACCTCCGGTGCCGGCGACACCGGTGGCCGCCCCGCCGCGAGCGGCGGCGCGGCCCCGGCCCCGGCCGGGGAGAGCCCGGTGGACGCCGCCCGCACCGCGGTCGACACCGCCCAGAAGCTGGTGAACCGCTCCACCGAGGACCTCACCAAGCTGCGGAAGAAGGTGACGGACGCGAAGGCCGTCGCCGGCCCGATGGTCCCGGCCACCGAGCTGCTGTTCCTCTCCGGCTTCCCGGCCCGGGTCGACTCGGTGGCCGGCCGGATCGGCGGCGAGGTGTCCGGCAAGGTGCTGACCGTCTCGGCCGGGGCGCTGGTGGTCAAGGGCAGTCTGACCATCTCCGACAAGGGCCTGGTGCACCCCGGGCAGGCGGTGGAGATCCTCTCCGAGGTGACCGGCCTCAAGGCCGCCGCCAAGGTCGCGGCGGTCGCGGACACCCCCGGGGACGGCCAGCCGGCCGGCGCCGCGCCGGGCGGCGGCCAGGGCGGCGGCCAGAACCCGCCCACCGTGCAGGGCGGCGCCGCGACCGGCTACCAGATGGTGGTCCAGCCGGACGCCCCGCTGGACCAGCGGCTGGCCGGCCAGGACGTCCGGCTGACCGTCCAGGCCGCCTCCTCGGCCGGCCCGGTGCTGGTCGTCCCGCTGTCGGCGGTCTCCGCGACGGCGGACGGCAGGACGGTGGTGACGGTGTACGAGAACGGGCAGCGCCGCCGGGTGGAGGTCACCCCGGGAACGGTGGGCGGCGGCAGCACCGAGGTCCGGCCGCTGACCGAGAACACCCTGAAGCCGGGCGACCAGGTCATCGTCGGCGTCAAGGACGCCACCGGGGCGGGTGCCAAGTGACCGACCCGACCCAGGTGACCGACCTGACCAACCTGACCGAGCTGGCCGAGCTGACCGAGCTGACCGAGCTGACCGAAGCGACCGACGTGGCCGAGGCGACCGGCCCGGCCACCCCCGTCATCGAGTTCCGTCAGGTCGGCCTGACCTACCCGGGCCCGCCGCCGGTGGCCGCCCTGAAGCCGTGCGACCTGGCGATCGCCCCCGGCGAGTACGTGACCGTGATCGGCCCCTCCGGCTCCGGCAAGTCCACCTTCCTGAACATCGCCGGCCTGCTGGATGCCCCCACCACCGGCCACTACCTGCTGGACGGCATCGACACCGGCGGGCTCCCGGACGCGGACCGCACCGCGCTGCGCGGGCGCCGAATAGGCTTCGTCTTCCAGTCCTTCCACCTGCTCCCGCACCGCTCGGCGGCCGAGAACGTGGCCCTCGCCATGCTCTACACGGCCACCCGGGGCCGGCGCGCCGCCGCCGAGCGGCGCGAACTGGCCCGGGCGGCGCTGGTCCGGGTGGGCCTCGGCCACCGGCTGGACGCACTGCCGACCCGGCTCTCCGGCGGCGAGCGCCAGCGGGTGGCGATCGCCCGGGCGCTGGTCGGCCGGCCGTCGCTGCTGCTCTGCGACGAGCCGACCGGCAACCTCGACACCGTCACCGCCGAGTCGATCCTGGCCCTGCTGGACGAACTGCACGCCCAGGGCCTGACGGTGCTGCTGATCACCCACGACCCGCAGGTGGCCGCGCGCGGCCGGCGGACGGTGGCGATCAGGGACGGCCTGCTGCGCGAGGAGGTGGCCGTCGCATGAGGCCGACCCGCCGCGACCGGGTGGTCGAGCCCTCCCGCCTCCCGCTGCGCGACCTGTTCGCCGAAGCCCTGGCCGGGGTGCTCCAGCGGCCCGCCCGCTCGGCGCTGACCGGTCTGGGCACCGTGCTCGGGGTGGGCACCTTCGTGGCCATCCTGGGACTGACCGCGACCACCTCCTCGCAGATCGACTCCCGGTTCAGCGTGCTGAGCGCGACCGAGGTGAGCGTCGAGGACATCGGCGGCACCCGCCCCGAGCTGGTGCCGCTCGCCTTCCCCGCCGACGCCGACGCCCGGATCCAGCGACTGAACGGGGTCGAGGCGGCCGGCGTCTACTGGCCGGTGGACCAGGCCTCCGGAACGGTCCGGGCCGCCCCCGTGGGCCGGCAGGGCGGCGGCGAGCAGGTCTCCGTGGTGGCCGCCTCGGCCGGGGTGCTCGCGGCGGCCGAGCCGCACCTGCTGCAGGGCCGGACCTTCGACAGCTGGCACGACTCCACCGGCCGCCAGGTCGCGGTGATCGGCGCGGCGCTGGCCTCCCGGCTGGGCATCACCACGCTGGACACCCAGCCGGCGATCTTCCTGCAGAACAAGCCGTTCACGGTGATCGGGATCGTCGACGACGTGAAGCGCAAGCCGGACCTGCTGCTCTCGGTGACGGTGCCGCGCGGCGCCGCCGCCAGGCTCTGGGGCGAGCCGGAGCGCGACCGGGCCAAGATGATCATCTCGACCCGGATCGGCGCCGCCCGGCAGATCGCCGCCGAGGCCCCGCTCGCCCTGGACCCGGCGCACCCGGAGTACTTCAAGCCCGTCCCGCCGCCGGACCCGCGCACGCTGCGCTCCAACGTCACCTCCGACCTCAACCAGCTGTTCCTGCTGCTGGCCGGCATCTGCCTGGTGATCGGCGCGGTCGGCATCGCCAACACCACCCTGGTCGCCGTCCTGGAGCGGACCGGTGAGATCGGCCTGCGCCGGGCGCTGGGCGCGCGGGGCCGGCACATCACCGGCCAGTTCCTCTCCGAGTCGGCCTCGCTGGGGCTGATCGGCGGCCTGGTGGGCACCTCGCTGGGGGTGCTGACGGTGCTCGGGGTGGCGCTCGCCCGGGACTGGACTCCGGTGGTCGACCCGGCGACGGTGGCGGCGGCGCCGGTGATCGGACTGCTCACCGGACTGCTGGCGGGGGTCTACCCGGCCTGGCGGGCGGCCCGGATCCAGCCGGCGGAGGCACTGCGCCGCTGAGCCGCCCCGGCACGTTCCCGGGCCGGACGCGCGGCGTCGGCGCGACGCTACCGACAAATCGGATATTCCTCACGTAGTGTCAGCCCATGCCTACGCCACACGGATCGCGCGGCGGCATGGCCTTCAGCGCCGACGAAGTCCGCGTGCTGCGCCGCGCCCTCGCCCAAGCCCTGCACCCCGTCGTCCCCGTCCACCTCCAGCTCCCCGGCCTGCCGGCCTCCGCCGACGCGGGTGCCGCGCTGTGGGCCGAGGACGTCCAGGACGCGCTGCGCCTGACCGAGGCGATCGACGAGGCCGTCCAGGAGGGCGGCCGGCTGCGCGCCTTCCTCCTCGCCGACCTCGCCCGCTACCGCACCGCCCTGCCGGGCAGTGCCAGCGGCTACCTGGAACGGCTGGAGGAGGCGGTGGCCGACGGCTACCTCCCCGGGCCGGAGGACCTCACCGCGCTGCGCGGGCTGAGCCGCCAGCCCTGCGGCCAGGGCGAGCGCTCCCGCCGCTCCCGGCTCGCCGGGCGCTGCCACGCGCTGGCCGAGGCCGCGGTCCGCGAGCGGCTCGCCCTCACCACCGGCCAGCGCCACCTCGTCGCCGTACCGAGCCCCGCCGCACCGAGCGGCAGTCCCCTCACCCCTGTTGGAGGACGGATCCCGATGAGCAGCACCGAGCCCCCCGTCGAGCAGTCCGCCGACCCCCGCGCGCCCCAGGGCCGCCAGCCCGTCCGGCCGCACCGGATGCCCACCCCCGCGGAGCTGTTCGGCCGCCGCCCCAAGCCGCCGGTCCACCCGGCCGCGCCGGCGGCGGCCGAGGACGCGGACGTCGAACTGGCCACCGGCACCGGCTGAGCCCGCGCCACCGACGCCTCCCGGGGAGGCCGCGCCGGATCCGTCCGGCCCGGCCTCCCCGGTTCCGTTCCCGGCTCCCGTTCCCGGCGGCCCCGTCGCACCACCGCGGCACCACTGCCGCACCGCACGGCACGGTAATCCTGTGGCAAAGCACCGGTGGCGGCTGGCTACTCTGGTGGGGTGAGCGATCAGAGCCCTATCCCCGCGACCGACGACCTTCCCGAGCAGATGCGCGTCCGGCGCGAGAAGCTGGAGCGGCTCCGGGCCGCCGGCGTCGACCCCTACCCGGTCGGCTTCCCCCGGACGAGCACCATCGCCGACCTCCGGGCCAAGCACCCGGACCTCACCCCGGACACCGCGACCGGCGAGCGGGTCGGCATCACCGGCCGGGTGATCCTCTCCCGCACCGGCGGCAAGCTCTGCTTCGCCACCCTGCGCGACGGCTCCGGCGACCTCCAGGTGATGCTCTCCCTGGACAAGCTGGGCGAGGAGCGGCTGTCGGCCTGGAAGTCCGACATCGACCTCGGCGACCAGGTCGGCGTCGAGGGCGAGGTGATCACCTCCCGGCGCGGCGAGCTGTCGGTGATGGTGGACCGCTGGGAGCTCACCGCCAAGTGCCTGCGCCCGCTGCCGGACAAGCACAAGGGCCTGACCGACCCGGAGGCCCGGGTCCGCCAGCGCTACGTCGACCTGATCGTCAACCCGGAGGCCCGCGAGATCCTCCACCTGCGTTCCAAGGTCGTCCGCTCGATCCGCCGCACCTACGAGGAGCGCGGCTACATCGAGGTCGAGACCCCGATGCTGCAGCCGGTGCACGGCGGCGCCAACGCGCGGCCGTTCAAGACGCACATCAACGCGTACGACATCGACCTCTACATGCGGATCGCCCCCGAGCTGTACCTCAAGCGGCTGGTGGTCGGCGGCGCGGAGAAGGTCTTCGAGATCAACCGCAACTTCCGCAACGAGGGCGCGGACTCCACCCACAACCCCGAGTTCACCTCGCTGGAGTCGTACGAGGCCTACGGCGACTACGACACCCAGGCCGAGCTGATCCGGGCCACCATCATCAACGCCGCCCGGGACGCGCTGGGCACCACGGTGATCAAGGGCCTGGACCCGCACGGCGTGGAGCACGAGATCGACCTGGCCGAGCCCTGGGAGGAGATCGGCGTCTACCCGGGCATCTCCGCCCGGCTGGGCGCCGAGGTCACCCCGGAGACCGGCGTCGAGGAGCTGCGCAAGCTGGCCACCGAGCACGGCATCCCCTTCGAGAAGGAGTGGGGCCACGGCCAGATCGTGCTGGAGATGGTCGAGCGCCTGCTGGAGGAGAACGCCGTCCGGCCGACCTTCATCAAGGACTACCCGACCGAGGTCTCCCCGCTGACCCGCCAGCACCGCTCGATCCCGGGCGTGGCCGAGAAGTGGGACCTGGTGATCTTCGGTACCGAGATCGGCACCGCCTACTCCGAGCTGGTCGACCCGGTCGAGCAGCGCGCCCGGCTGACCGCGCAGTCCCTGCTCGCGGCCGGCGGCGACGTCGAGGCGATGCAGGTCGACGAGGACTTCCTGCGGGCCCTGGAGTACGCGATGCCGCCCACCGGTGGCCTCGGTCTCGGGGTGGACCGCCTGATCATGCTGCTGACCGGCAAGAACATCCGGGAGACGGTGCTCTTCCCGCTGGTGAAGCCGGAGCCCAAGGCGTCCGCCGGTGCGGCGGAGAAGACCGAGGAGGAGTGACCTGATGGACTACGTCAGCGCGATCGTCCCGCCGCTGGTCATGGCGATCGGTTTCGGCTTCCTGGTGCGGGCCATCATCCGCAGCCAGGGCGGAGCCCAGAAGACCAAGGAGGACCTGGTCGACTGACCCCGTCGGTCGCCCGCGATCACCCCGCGCCGCCATTCCCGGATTCCGGGGGTGGCGGCGCGCCGGTTTGCGGCACTTCACAAGATTTGCCCCATTCACTCCCTATCCTGGCCGCACTATGGTCCGGCAACTCGGCGAACTTGAGAACGCCATCATGACCCGGGTGTGGCAGTGGAACCGACCGGTCACGGTTCGCGAGGTTCTCCTGGATCTGCGGTCGGAACGCGATATCGCGTACACCACGGTGATGACCGTGCTGGACAAGCTGCACAGAAAGGGCTGGCTCCGCCGGGAGCGCGCGGGCCGGGCCTATCGATATGAACCGGTCTCCTCGCGCGAGGCGTACACGGCGGCCCTGATGAACGACGCGTGGGCCACGAGCGACAATCCCGCCGCGGCCCTGGTGCACTTCTTCGGCCTGATGTCGCCCGAGCAGCGGGAGGCGCTGCGGGACGCCTTGCGGGTGGCCGCTCTGTCCCCGTCCGATCCGGCCGCCGCGGATTCCCGCCCGAGCGGGCCGGAGAGCGGACCGGAGAGCGGACCGGATACCGGCGGGACCGGGTCGGGGTCGGCACGATAACGTCCCGCCATGGAGGTCACCATCCGCCGGGCGCGGACCACGGACGTGCGGGCCGTACGCGGGCTCATCGACGCCTACGCACGCGACGGCATTCTGCTCGACAAGCCCACCGTCACACTGTTCGAATCGGTGCAGGAGTTCTGGGTCGCGGAACGCGACGACAACGGCACCGTGGTCGCCTGCGGCGCGCTGCACGTGATGTGGGAGGACCTCGCCGAGGTCCGCACCCTCGCCGTCGACCCGTCCTGCCGCGGCCACGGGGTCGGTCACCTGCTGCTGGAGAAGCTGCTGCAGACCGCCCGCTGGCTCGGCGTCCGTCGGATTTTCTGCTTGACGTTCGAGGTCGCCTTCTTCGCGAAACACGGTTTCACCGAGATCGGGGAGCTCCAGGAAACCGATGATGGTACGACAGACCCGGCGGCGATCGCTACGGATGTCTATGAAGAACTTCTCCGCTCGTACGATGAAGGTGTCGCCGAGTTCCTCGACCTGGAGCGGGTGAAGCCCAACACACTGGGCAACTCGCGCATGCTGCTGCACCTGTGAGCCGCCCCCGGACGGCCAGGGGTTTGTGTTTTCCGGAGAAAGGCGCTTTCCTTCCCTTAGGCAATGGGTCGTTTAGCGGAAAGGGAAGCCCGTGGCACAGAGGGTGCAGGTCATTCTTGAAGACGATCTCGACGGCGGGTCGGCGGACGAAACGGTGACGTTCGCGCTCGACGGCGTTGCCTACGAGATCGACCTGAAGAGCGCCAACGCGGACAAGCTCCGCGGCCTGCTGGCGCCGTACGTGGAGAAGGGCCGCAAGCAGAGCGGCCGGCTCGCCGGTGCCCGCCGCCCCGGCCGCGGCTCGGCCCCGCGTCCGTCCGGCAGCGTCCCGGACACCGCCAAGATCCGCGCGTGGGCCAAGGAGCAGGGCCTGGAGGTCAACGACCGCGGCCGCGTCCCCAGCAACGTGCGCGAGGCCTACGAGAAGGCCAACGCGTCCTGAACCGGTGACGCCCGGCAGTCCGGACGGGTGCGGGGTTCCGGGCGCCGCGTGAGGCGTCCACGGCAGACGTGCGGGGCGCGGAGGGGTCCCCTCCGCGCCCCGCGGCGCACCGCGTCACGGCCTGTGCAAGGCTGTAAGGGCGAAGCGGCGACGCGGACGCCACCGGGCGGCGCACACCGGCCGTCCCGGCCGCGGCTGATCCACCGTCAGCGGCGGCCCGACTTCTCGCCAGGCGAACACCGCCACCGCGGAAACTGCGCGAGAACCGCCCCGATACCGGGTATGAATGCAGGGGGACGGGGTCCGCGACTCCGCCCGGGGCAGGACGCGTGACCGGTCGGACACTCACCGGCAGCGCCACGGCGGAGGTTGTTCGCCGATGGCGTAGCGGTATCCGGTGCATCCGGCCCGCGTGCGGGAACACCGTCTCCCAGCATCGGGTTGGGATTGGTGTCGGCTGGTCGCGCTGTATGTCGCTCCCCTTCAAGGGGGCGAATCCGTGGGCCGCGCCGCTGAGCGGGACTAGCATGCGGAAGGACAGGGCGGGGACGGACCCCGAACTGCCCGACCGCTCTGAGGAGCGATAAACGATGTTCGAGAGGTTCACCGACCGCGCGCGGCGGGTTGTCGTCCTGGCTCAGGAAGAAGCCCGGATGCTCAACCACAACTACATCGGCACCGAGCACATCCTCCTGGGTCTGATCCACGAGGGTGAGGGTGTCGCCGCTAAGGCCCTGGAGAGCCTCGGGATTTCTCTTGAGGCCGTTCGCCAGCAGGTCGAGGAGATCATCGGCCAGGGCCAGCAGGCCCCGTCCGGTCACATTCCCTTCACCCCCCGGGCGAAGAAGGTCCTGGAGCTGTCGCTCCGGGAGGCCCTGCAGCTCGGCCACAACTACATCGGCACCGAGCACATCCTGCTCGGCCTGATCCGCGAGGGCGAGGGCGTCGCCGCCCAGGTCCTGGTGAAGCTGGGCGCCGACCTCAACCGGGTCCGCCAGCAGGTCATCCAGCTGCTCTCCGGCTACCAGACCCCCGGCGGCAAGGAGTCGGCCACGGCCGGCGGGCCGGCCGAGGGCACCCCGTCGACCTCGCTGGTCCTGGACCAGTTCGGCCGCAACCTCACCCAGGCCGCCCGCGAGGCCAAGCTCGACCCGGTCATCGGGCGCGAGAAGGAGATCGAGCGGGTCATGCAGGTGCTGTCCCGCCGCACCAAGAACAACCCGGTGCTGATCGGTGAGCCCGGCGTCGGCAAGACCGCCGTCGTCGAGGGCCTGGCCCAGGCGATCGTCAAGGGCGAGGTCCCGGAGACGCTCAAGGACAAGCAGCTCTACACGCTGGACCTGGGCGCCCTGGTGGCCGGCTCCCGCTACCGCGGTGACTTCGAGGAGCGCCTGAAGAAGGTCCTCAAGGAGATCCGCACCCGCGGCGACATCATCCTGTTCATCGACGAGCTGCACACCCTGGTCGGCGCGGGCGCCGCCGAGGGCGCCATCGACGCCGCCTCGATCCTCAAGCCGATGCTGGCCCGCGGCGAGCTGCAGACCATCGGTGCCACCACGCTCGACGAGTACCGCAAGCACCTGGAGAAGGACGCCGCGCTGGAGCGCCGCTTCCAGCCGATCCAGGTCGCCGAGCCGTCGCTGCCGCACACCATCGAGATCCTCAAGGGCCTGCGCGACCGCTACGAGGCCCACCACCGGGTCTCCATCACGGACGCCGCCCTGGTCGCCGCCGCCACCCTGGCCGACCGGTACATCTCGGACCGCTTCCTGCCGGACAAGGCCATCGACCTCATCGACGAGGCCGGTTCCCGGATGCGCATCCGCCGGATGACCGCGCCGCCGGACCTGCGCGAGTTCGACGAGAAGATCGCCGACGTGCGCCGCGAGAAGGAGAGCGCGATCGACGCGCAGGACTTCGAGAAGGCCGCGTCCCTGCGCGACGACGAGAAGCAGCTCCTGCAGGCCAAGGCCAAGCGCGAGAAGGAGTGGAAGGCCGGCGACATGGACGTCGTCGCGGAGGTGGACGAGGAGCTCATCGCCGAGGTCCTGGCCACCGCCACCGGCATCCCGGTCTTCAAGCTGACCGAGGAGGAGACCTCCCGGCTGCTGCGCATGGAGGACGAGCTGCACAAGCGCGTCATCGGCCAGAAGGACGCCATCAAGGCGCTCTCCCAGGCCATCCGGCGCACCCGTGCGGGCCTCAAGGACCCGAAGCGCCCCGGTGGCTCGTTCATCTTCGCCGGCCCGTCCGGTGTCGGTAAGACCGAGCTGTCCAAGACGCTCGCCGAGTTCCTCTTCGGCGACGAGGACGCGCTGATCGCCCTCGACATGTCGGAGTTCTCGGAGAAGCACACCGTCTCCCGGCTCTTCGGCTCGCCCCCCGGCTACGTCGGCTACGAGGAGGGCGGCCAGCTCACCGAGAAGGTGCGCCGCAAGCCGTTCTCCGTCGTCCTCTTCGACGAGGTGGAGAAGGCCCACCCGGACATCTTCAACTCGCTGCTGCAGATCCTGGAGGACGGTCGCCTGACCGACTCCCAGGGCCGCGTGGTCGACTTCAAGAACACCGTCATCATCATGACGACCAACCTCGGCACCCGGGACATCTCCAAGGGCTTCAACCTGGGCTTCGCGGCCCAGGGCGACAGCCAGACCGGCTACGAGCGGATGAAGGCGAAGGTCGGCGAGGAGCTCAAGCAGCACTTCCGCCCCGAGTTCCTGAACCGTGTCGACGACATCGTGGTCTTCCACCAGCTGTCCGAGGACGACATCATCCAGATCGTCGACCTCATGATCGCCAAGGTGGACGAGCGGCTCAAGGACAAGGACATGGGCCTGGAGCTCAGCGTCGAGGCCAAGAAGCTGCTGGCCAAGCGCGGCTACGACCCGATCCTGGGCGCCCGGCCGCTGCGCCGGACCATCCAGCGCGAGATCGAGGACCACCTCTCCGAGAAGATCCTCTTCGGCGAGCTGCGGGCCGGCCACATCGTGGTCGTCGGTGTCGAGGGCGAGGGCAAGGACGCGAAGTTCACCTTCCGCGGCGAGGAGAAGACCGCGATCGCGGACACCCCGGCCGCCGTCGCCTCCTCGGGCCCCGACCTGACGAAGTAGCAACATTTAACAGATAACAGCAAACGGTTTGGGCCCCCGGCGTTCGCGCCGGGGGCCCAAACCATTTTCCGTACCGCCGCCGAAGTCGTGACCCGGACCACGAAGGACCAGGCCGGGGGCCGGATGGAGGGCCGGTGCGGGTGCGACCAAAGCTGTGACCATCTTTAATGGCAATGCTATTGACGGGCCGTCAGTTGATAGGGGGTCGCGGAGCATAGCGCTGTAGCCATGTCACGGTCAAGGTCTATCTTTTCCGTCCACGCTTGGATCAAATGACGTCCACCTGTCTTTCATTGGTTTACCGGAAGGCCAAGAGCCGGACGGTTTGGGGAGGACGTCACAACGTTGAAGATCACCAGGAAAGTCGCTGCGGTCGCCTCGTCCGCGGCGGTCATAGCCGCGCTCGGCGCGGGGCTGCTCCCGAGCACGGCCGTTGCCGCCGGCTCCGCCCCCGTTCCGCAGGACCCGGCCGACGCCGTTCAGACCAGCACCGAGCACAACCTGCCCGGCCCGCTGACCGAGAAGGTCGAGGCCGAGCAGAAGGCCGCCACGCAGCAGCTGCTCGACGGCACCGCGAAGGTCGAGCAGCACGGCGGCGGCTCCAGCATCAAGCTGGGCAAGGACAAGTACGTCGAGCTCGCCCGTGAGCGCACGGACAAGATCTTCACCATCCTGGTGGAGTTCGGTGACGAGGTCGACAACACCACCAAGACCGCGGACGGCCGGATCAAGTACGGCGGCACCCCCGGTCCGCAGCGCAACCAGATCGAGAAGCCGGACGCTGCCACCAACAACTCCACCCTCTGGCAGGCCGACTACAACCAGCAGCACTACCAGGACCTGTACTTCAACAAGTCCGGTGACTCGCTGAAGACCTACTACGAGAAGCAGTCCTCGGGCCGCTACACGGTGGACGGTCAGGTCACCGACTGGGTGAAGGTCAAGTGGAACGAGGCCCGCTACGGCTCGGACTACTGCGGCCAGCACGTCTGCGCCAACGCGCAGGACCTGATCCGCGACGCGATCGACACCTGGGTCGCCGACCAGAAGGCCAAGGGCCAGACGGACGAGCAGATCAAGGCCACCATCGCGCAGTACGACCAGTGGGACCGGTACGACTACAACCACAACGGCAACTTCAACGAGCCGGACGGTTACATCGACCACTTCCAGATCGTGCACGCCGGTGAGGACCAGTCGGCGGGCGGCGGCAAGCAGGGCACTGACGCCCTGTGGGCCCACCGCTCGTACGTCTACGGCACCGGCGCCGGCAGCACCGGTCCGGCCAGCAACCTGCTGGGCGGCACCCCGGTCGGCAACACCGGTGTCTGGGTCGGCGACTACACCATGCAGCCCGAGAACGGCGGCCTCGGTGTCTTCGCCCACGAGTACGGCCACGACCTCGGCCTGCCGGACCTCTACGACACCTCCGGCAGCGGCATCGACAACTCGGTCGGCTTCTGGTCCCTGATGTCCTCCGGTTCCTGGCTGGGCGAGGGCAAGAACTCGATCGGCGACATGCCGAACGACCTCGACGCCTGGAGCAAGCTCCAGCTCGGCTGGCTGAAGTTCGACAAGGCCAAGGCCGGCACCGAGTCGACCCACCACATCGGCCCGGCGGAGTACAACAGCAAGCTCCCGCAGGCGCTGGTCGTCGACCTGCCGAAGAAGTCCGTCACCACCACCATCAACAAGCCCTACGCGGGCGCCAACGAGTGGTGGAGCGGCAGCGCGGACGACCTGAACGTCTCGCTGACCCGTGACCTCGACCTGACCGGCAAGACCAAGGCCACCCTGTCGGCCAAGGCCTGGTACGACATCGAGCAGGACTTCGACTACGGCTACGCCGAGGTCTCCACCGACGGCGGCACCAGCTGGAAGGCCCTCGACGGCGCCTACAACGGCACCGCGCTGCCGAAGGACCCCTCGGGCAACGCCTCGCTGACCGGCAACTCGGGCGGCAACTGGGGCGACCTGGTCCTCCCGCTGGACGCCTACGCCGGCAAGGCCGTCAAGGTCCGCTTCCGCTACGTCACCGACGGCGGCCTGCACCTCAAGGGCCTGGCGCTGGACGACATCGCGGTGACCGCCGACGGCGCCACCGTCTTCACCGACGGCGCCGAGAACGGCGACAACGGCTGGACCGCCAAGGGCTTCTCCCGCACCACCGGCTCGTTCACCAACGACTACAACCAGTACTACATCGCGGAGAACCGCCAGTACGTCTCGTACGACCGCACCCTGAAGGTCGGCCCGTACAACTTCGGCTTCGCCGACAAGCCGCTCTGGGTCGAGCACTTCCCCTACCAGCCCGGTCTGCTGATCTGGTACTGGGACGAGTCGCAGAGTGACAACAACGTCACCAACCACCCGGGCCAGGGCCTGATCCTGCCGGTCGACTCGCACCCGACCCCGCTGAAGTGGAAGGACGGCACGCTGATGCGCCCGCGCATCAACGGCTACGACTCGACCTTCGGCTCGCGCAAGACCGACGGCCTGACCCTGCACCGGGCCGGCGTCGAGACGGTCGTCCCGAAGGCCAAGGGCGTCGACGAGTTCTCCGACCTGAAGTCCTACTGGTCGAAGGACAACCCGTACAGCAGCGTCATCGTCCCGAAGACGGGCACCAGCATCGAGGTCGAGAACGAGTCCTCGAACTACCTGGAGACCTGGATCCGCGTCCGGCCGGTCGACAACTGATCGACCGAGCTCTGACGCCCGGTCCCTGACCAGGCACCGCTGAGCCGATCCGGCCCGCTCCCGCACCTGCGGGGGCGGGCCGGATTCTTTGCGTCCGGGCGCGTCCCGGGCGCGTTCCGGGGACTCCGCGGGCGCCTCAAACCCGGCCCGCGGGTGGTGCTGCTCACAACCCGCCGGGCCGGTACGAGCGGGGGTAGTAGTGCGGCCGGACGCCGCCCTCCGGCCGCCGACCCATGACCCGACGATCCGACCGCATGATCGTCGTTCCACCGATGCGGTTTCCGGCCGCGCTGATGACTACACGCCGTAGTACGTCACACGGTTTGGGACTCCGCTCGGTGACGGTTACACCTGAGTGGTCCCTCGCTCAGCCCGCCCGAACGGGCTCAGCGTGCTGCCCCCGTACGTTCGTGAGGTCGAGCTCCATGCCTTCCGTCCCGCCTCTGGGGCCGGCCCTGTGCCGGCTCGCCGACTCGTTCCTCCGGCAGACCGGCCGCAGCAACCACTCCACCACCGCCGCCGCGGCCGGTGCGGCCGTGCTGACCGGCGCGCTGCTGCTCGCCGCCACGGGCAGCGCCTCGGCGCAGACGGTCGACCCGACCACCCCCGGCAGCTCGGCGTTCACCGTGCCGCAGGGGGCGACGCCCGCCTCGGCACTGGTCCAGGTGGCGGGTCCGAGTTCGTACACGCTGCCGTCCGAGCGGGCCTCGGCCCAGCAGTACGTGGCGGTCGCGGCCAACCTGGTGCCCGAACAGGCCGCCGCCGAACAGGCGCCCGCGGCC
Source organism: Kitasatospora sp. NPDC058032 (assembly GCF_042885845.1). Taxonomy (NCBI): domain Bacteria; kingdom Bacillati; phylum Actinomycetota; class Actinomycetes; order Kitasatosporales; family Streptomycetaceae; genus Kitasatospora; species Kitasatospora sp. NPDC058032. The sequence continues at coordinate 438,946 of NZ_JBHVRK010000003.1, forward strand.
GAGCCGCAGCCCGCTCCGCAGGAGGCGCCCGCCGCGCCCGCACCCGCCCCGGAACCGGCCCCCGCGCCCGCTCCCGCCCCTGCCCCTGCCCCTGCCCCTGCCCCGCAGTGGTCGGCGCCGGTCCCGGGCGCGCCCACCAGCAACCCGTACGGCGTGCGCAACGTCCACTACGCGGCCGGCTACCACACCGGCGTGGACTTCGCGGTCTCCCCCGGCACCCCGCTGCTCGCGGTCGGCAACGCCACCGTGGTGTCGGCCGGCTGGGACGGCGCGTACGGCAAGGAGGTCGTGCTGCGACTCGCGGACGGCCGGTACGCCCAGTACGCCCACATGTCCTCGATCTCGGTCTCGGCGGGCCAGCGCGTCGCCGCCGGGCAGCAGATCGGCCGCTCCGGCAACACCGGCAACTCGACCGGGCCGCACCTGCACTTCGAGATCCGCTCGGCCAACAAGTACGGCGCGGTGATCAACCCGATCGCCTACCTGTCCGCGCACGGGGTGTCCGACTTCTGATCCCCCGCTCGGGCCGCTCAGTCCGTCGGCGCGGGCCTGCCGATCAGTCGGCAGATCTCCAGCGCGACGTGCTGGGCGGCCACGATCGCCTCCTCGCGGGTGGCCTCCGCCACCGGCGCCTCACCGGCCCCGCGCTCGGCCCCCGGCCGCTCGTCCTGCTGGAGCAGGAAGAGCGCCGAGTTGATGGTGAACAGGGACATCGCCGCCCGCAGCCGGTCCTCGAAGCTCGCCGCCGGGCCGTGCATCAGCCGGACCAGCGCGATCATGGTGGCCCGGAACTCCCGCCCGGCCGGCAGGTCGCGCAGGGCGGGCTGGTTCTCCTGGAAGAAGCGGAGCAACGGCGCCCGCTCGGACATCCCGGCCGCGAACCGGCGGATCAGCTCGTCCCGCACCTCGGGCGTCCAGGTCTGCTCGCGCCCCCAGGCGATCAGCTCGTTGATCGGGGCGGCGGTGGCTGCCACGATCCCCTGGACGATGTCCTCCTTGGTCTTGAAGTGGTAGTAGAGCGCGGCCTTGGTGACACCGAGGCGGTCCGCGATCTCCCGCAGCGAGGTGCGCTCGTAGCCGTGCTCGGAGAAGAGCTCCAGGGCGACCGCGACGATGCGCGCCCGGGTGTCGCTACGGGGGCCGTGCGTCGTGCCCATCGCCTGCCTCTGACTGCGTGAGTGATCCGGTCCCCGCGGCGGCCGACGGCCGCCGCGGCGCAGCGGCGGACACCTCTGCGGCGGCCGCTCCTGCGTTCATTCTTCCTGCCCAGGGCGCCTGTCGAAAAACTGGCTTGACGACCGGCTAGTGCACAACCTACCGTGCCGACGGTCCACAAACTAGCCGGGCGACAAGTAAGGACCGTCGCAGGCCGCGCCGGTCGCCCGACATCCTGTCCGGGAGACACCCACCCATGTCACACCCCAAGGCCGACACCGGCGCCCCAGAGAAGAAACCGGCCGAGGAGGAGCAGCCCCGCTCGGCCCGCGAGATCCGCCTGGTCATGATCGGCCTGGTGGTCACCATGCTGCTCGCGATGCTCGACGGCCTGATCGTCGGCACCGCGATGCCGACCATCGTCGGCGAGCTCGGCGGCGCCGAGCACCTGTCGTGGGTGGTCACCTCGTACACCCTGGCCACCGCCGCCTCCACCCCGATCTGGGGCAAGCTCGGCGACATGTACGGCCGCAAGGGCACCTTCCTCACCTCGATCGTGATCTTCCTGGCGGGTTCGGCGCTCTCCGGCCTCTCCCAGGACATGAACGAGCTCATCGGCTTCCGCGCCCTGCAGGGCCTGGGCGCCGGCGGTCTGATGGTCGGCGTCATGTCGATCATGGGTGCGCTCGTCCCGCCGCGCGACCGCGGCAAGTACCAGGGCATGTTCGCCGCGGTGATGGCCCTCGCCACCATCGGCGGTCCGCTGGTCGGCGGCTTCATCACCGACCACCTGAACTGGCGCTGGACCTTCTACATCAACCTGCCGCTCGGCGCCGTCGCGCTCGCCGTCGTGGTCGTCACGCTGAAGCTGCCGAAGGTCCGCAGCAAGGCCAGGATCGACTACCTCGGCGCGGTGCTGCTCACCACCGGCATCACCTCGCTCACCCTGATCACCACCTGGGGCGGGCAGGAGTACGCCTGGGGCTCGAAGCAGATCCTCGGCCTGACCGCGCTGGCCGCGGCCACCCTGATCGGCTTCTGCTACGTCGAGCAGCGGGTCCAGGAGCCGATGCTGCCGCTGTCGCTGTTCCGGAACCTCAACTTCACCCTGGTCTCGATCATCGGCTTCGTGGTCGGCTTCGTGATGTTCGGCTCGACCGTCTTCCTGCCGCTCTACCAGCAGACCGTGCAGGGCGCCTCGGCAACCAACTCCGGCCTGCTGCTGATGCCGATGATGTTCGGCATGCTGGTGATCTCGCTGGTGGTCGGCCAGGCGGTGACCAAGACCGGCAAGTACCGGATCTACCCGATCATCGGCACCATCGTGATGACCGCCGGCATGCTGCTGCTCTCCACCCTCGGCACCGGGACCTCGGGCTTCGTCTCCGCCTGCTGGATGGTGGTGCTCGGCGCCGGCATGGGCTTCCTGATGCAGATCACCATGCTGGTCGCGCAGAACAGCGTCGAGATCAAGGACATGGGCGTGGCCAGCTCCACCGCCACCCTGTTCCGCACCATCGGCGGCTCGTTCGGTGTGGCGCTGTTCGGCGCGCTGTTCAACAACCGGGTCACCGAGACCATGAACGAGCGGCTCGGTTCGGCCGCCGGGGCGGGCGGCTCGCAGGGCGGCGACCCGGCGCAGCTGAGCCCGGCCGCGCTCAAGGCGCTGCCGGCCCCGGTCCAGGACGCCTACCACCACGCGGTGGCCAACGGCATGCACACCGTCTTCCTGTGGGGCGCCGCCGTCGCGGTGATCGCGGTCGCCGCCGCGGTCTTCATGCGCGAGGTGCCGCTGCGCGGGGCCGGCGGGCCGTCGGAGGACGCCGAGGGCGGCGAGGGCAAGAAGGGCGCCGCGACCGACAACATCGAGGCCGTCGCGATCTGACGGTCACGGTCCGACACGGGAACGCACCGAGGGCCCCCGTCCGCCGAACCGGCGGACGGGGGCCCTCGTGCGCGTGGCCACGCGTGCGGCTAGCGGGGCAGTCGGTAGACGCCCTGCTCGACCGGTTCGACCAGGCCGTCGGCGACCAGTCCGTCCAGCGCCCGGGCCCGCTGCACGGCGTCCGGCCAGACCGCGTCCAGCCGGGCCTGCGGCACCTCGCCGTGGGTCTCGCGGAGCACCGCGAGCAGCTTGCCGCGCACCTGCCGGTCGGTGCCCTCGTAGGACTGGCCGCGCCGGGCCGGGCCCTCGTACGGCGGGCGGCCGGCCCGCTGCCAGGCGCAGGCGGTGAACAGCGGGCACTCCCCGCACTCCGGGCCGCGGGCCGTGCAGACCAGGGCGCCCAGTTCCATCACGGCCACCGCCCAGGTGGCGGCCGTCCCGGCGGCCTCGGGCAGCAGGGCGGTCGCCGTCCGCCGCTCGGCCGCCGTGGTGGCCTGCGCCGGGTACTCCACGCCGGTCACCGCGCGGGCGAACACCCGGCGGACGTTGGTGTCCAGCACCACGTGCCGCTGGCGGAAGGCGAAGGAGGCCACCGCCGCCGCGGTGTACTCGCCGACGCCGGGCAGCGAGAGCAGCGTCGCGTGGTCGTCCGGGACCTCGCCGTCGTGCTCCTCGGTGATCGCCACGGCGGCCGCGTGCAGGCGCAGCGCCCGGCGCGGGTAGCCGAGCCGGCCCCACATCCGGACGGCCTCGCCGGGCGCCTCGGCGGCCAGCTCGGCCGGGGTCGGCCAGCGCTCCATCCAGGCCTCCCAGGCGGGCAGGACGCGCTTGACCGGGGTCTGCTGGAGCATGAACTCGCTGACCATCACGGCCCAGGGCGAGGCGTCCGGGGTGCGCCAGGGGAGGTCGCGGGCGTTGGCCGCGTACCAGTCGAGGACGGTCCCGTGCAGGACGGGCAGCGGCAGCCCGAGCCTCGGCGCCTCGGCGGGCGTCGCGGGGACGGGGACGGCGGGGGTGACGGGGGTGATGGTGTTGGCAGCCATGGCCCTTCGATCCTCCCACGCCCGGGTCGGCAGCCGAAGCGGATCATGGGATTCCTCATGTTGGCGCAAAACACCCCATTCGGCCTCCCTCGAACGGCGCAAATGGCGGATCATGTGAAGGAAGGGGTGACTGTGCGGTGTTGGTGCGTCAAGGGGCACACACTGTCTCGTAGAGTTTGGGCGTGCCCTCTCTGCGTCAACCCGTAGGACCGCTGCCGGCCTCGATCTACTGGCGTCGGCGCATCGTCGTGCTCGTCGCCGTCGTCGCGGTCGCCGCCCTCGTCATCTGGCTGATGTCCGATCAGGGCGGAGGTGGCGACGGCAAGGACAAGGCCGCGCAGGCCGTACCGACCCAGTCGCAGAGCCAGTCACCCGCCCAGGCGATCACGCCGGGCGCCTCGCCGACCGGGCCGGTCAACAACTCCCGCCCCGGCAGCGGCAGCAGCGGCGGCTCCTCCGGCGGCGCGGTGGGCGGCTCCGGCGGCGGCGACGTCAGCCTGAGCACCGGCGGCACGACCGGCGGCACGGCACCCGCGACCGGCGGTGCGGCGGCGGGCGGCGCGGCGGCCGGTGGAGGCAGCGCCGGCGGAGGCACGGGCGGCACCGGCGGGGGTACCGGCGGTGCCGGCACCGGCGGCCCGCCCCCGGTGAACACCGCCGAGATCATGGCCCTGCCGGTCTGCGCCTCCTCGCAGGTGACGCTCAATCTGGCCGGCGCCCAGAACGCCTACCAGCCCAAGGACAAGCCCAAGCTGGCACTGACCATCAACAACTCCTCCGGCACCACCTGCCGGCTGGACCTGGGCCGGGCCGCCTCGGCGATCACCGTCACCGCGAGCAACGGCGAGCGCATCTGGTCCTCGGGCGACTGCCCGGCCGACCGGAACAGCAGCTGGGTCCAGCTCCCGGCCAACGGCGGGCTGACCGAGACCTTCACCTGGGACCGGGTCCACAGCAAGCCGCAGTGCGCCACCGCCGACGCGTCGACCGCACCGGCCGGCACCTACCTGGTGGTCGCCGACCTCACCGGTCTCTCCGGCGGACAGGCCTCGGCCCGCTCCTCGATCCGCCTGGAGAACTGACCGGCCCTCACCACCGCCCCGGGGCACGACAGCAGGAAGCCCGGACCGCTCAGGCGGTCCGGGCTTCGGTCTGTCCGGGGCCGGTTCGGCGCGGGGCCGGTCCGAGCCGGGTCGGGTCGGCGCCGGCTCGGAGCCGGGTCAGACGTAGCGTTCCAGGATGGACGACTCGGCGAGCCGCGACAGGCCCTCGCGGACCGAACGGGCCCGGGTCTCGCCGACGCCCTCGACCGTCTGCAGGTCGTCGATGCTCGCGGCCAGCAGCTTCTGCAAGCCGCCGAAGTGCTCCACCAGGCGCTCTATCACCGTGTTGGGCAGACGCGGGATCTTGGCCAGCAGCCGGTAGCCGCGCGGCGAGACCGCCGAGTCCAGCGACTCCGGCGAGCCCGAGTAGCCGAGCGCCTTGGCCACCGTCTGCAGGTCGAGCAGCTCGGCGTGGGTGAGGTCCTCCAGGTCGGCCAGCACCTCGGTGACGGTCCGACCCTTCTTGGCGGCGCGCTCCGGGAAGTAGTCCCGGGCGACCAGTTCGCGCTCCGGCTCCACGCCCGCGATCAGCTCGTCCAGCTGCAGCGAGAGCAGCCGGCCGTCGATGCCGAGCTCCAGCACGTAGCCCGCGATCTCGGTGGCGATCAGCCGGACCATCTCCAGCCGCTGCGCGACGGCGGTGACGTCCCGGACCGTCACCAGGTCCTCGATCTCCAGCGCGGAGAGCGTGCCGGCCACCTCGTCCAGGCGCAGCTTGTAGCGCTCCAGGGTGGCCAGCGCCTGGTTGGCGCGGGACAGCACGGTGGTGGAGTCCTCCAGCACCCGGCGGGTGCCGTTGACGTACATGGCGATCAGCCGCATCGAGTGCGAGACCGCGACCACCGGGAAACCGGTCTGCCGGTTGACCCGCTCGGCGGTGCGGTGCCGGGTGCCGGTCTCGTCGGTCGGGATGGTGGAGTCCGGCATCAGGTGGACGCCGGCCCGGACGATCTTGGTGATGTCCTTGTCCAGCACCACGGCGCCGTCGAGCTTGCACAGCTCGCGCAGCCGGGTCGCGGTGAACTCGACGTCGAGCACGAAGCCGCCGGTACAGAGCGACTCGACGGTCTTGTCGAAGCCGAGCACGATCAGGCCGCCGGTGTTGGCCCGCAGCACCCGCTCCAGGCCGTCGCGCAGCGCGGTGCCGGGGGCGATGGCGGTGAGGGAGGCCCGCAGCAGGGCCTCCTCGCGGGAGGACTTGTCCGCCCGGTCGCTGGCTGCCACGTGACTCCTCCGGTCGACCCCGTACCGCGCCCCCTCGTGCGGGCGCCGGCCTAGGGTCTGTTGCTCTGTCGCTTAGTACTGCCTTATCACCAATGAGACAGGGGAAAGTCTAACTGCGTGCGGCAACGGCAGGGCTTGGGTCAGCGCAGTTCGTCGGAGTCCAGCGGCTCCCACCCGTCCATGAGCTCCTCCGGGTGGGCCGGCGGGCGGGGCGCGCGGGGTGCCGGCGGCGCCGACGGTGCCTCATTCCTCGGCTTGGCGGCGGCCCGGCGGCGGCCCGGGATGGCCCGCAGCGCCTCGCCGATGTCCGCCACCTCGACCACCTTCATGCCCGGCGGGACCTTGCCCGGGTCCGGCGGGACGAGCGCGTGGGTGAAGCCCAGCCGGTGCGCCTCGGCCAGCCGCCGCTGCACACCCGTCACCCGCCGCACCTCACCGGCCAGGCCGACCTCGCCGATCGCGACCAGGTTGCTGGGCAGCGGGGTGTCGGAGGAGGAGCTGGCCACCGCGAGCGCCACCGCGAGGTCCGCCGAGGGCTCGGAGAGCTTCACCCCGCCGACGGTGGCGGTGTAGATGTCCTGTTTGCCCAGCTTCACCCCGCCGTGACGCTCGACCACGGCCAGGATCATCGCGATCCGGGGCGACTCCAGGCCGGAGGTCGTCCGGCGCGGCGAGGGGATCTGCGAATCCACCATCAGCGCCTGCACCTCGGCCACCAGCGGCCGCTTGCCCTCCAGGGTCACGGTCAGGCAGGTGCCCGGCACCGGCTTGTCACGCCTGGTCAGGAAGAGGCCGGACGGATCGGCCAGGCCCGCGATGCCCTCGTCGTGCAGCTCGAAGCAGCCGACCTCGTCGGTCGCGCCGTACCGGTTCTTGACCCCGCGGATGATCCGCAGCCGGGCGTGCCGGTCCCCCTCGAAGCTCAGCACCACGTCCACCAGGTGCTCCAGCAGGCGGGGGCCGGCGATCTGCCCGTCCTTGGTGACGTGGCCGACCAGCAGGGTGGCCATGCCGCGTTCCTTGGAGGCCCGGATCAGCGCGTTGGCCACCTCGCGGACCTGGGCCGGGCCGCCCGGCGCGCCGTCCAGCTCGGCGGAGGCGATGGTCTGCACCGAGTCCAGGATCAGCAGGCCGGGCCCGACCGCCTCGACATGGCCGAGCACCGCGCCGAGGTCGGACTCGGCGGCCAGGTAGAGGTGCTCGGAGAGCGCGTTGATCCGGTCGGCGCGCAGCCGGACCTGGCCGGCCGACTCCTCGCCGGTGACGTAGAGGGTGCGGTGCTGCGCGGAGGACGCCTTGGCGGCGACGTCCAGCAGCAGGGTGGACTTGCCGACGCCCGGCTCGCCCGCCAGCAGCACCACGGCGCCCGGGACCAGGCCGCCGCCGAGCACCCGGTCCAGCTCGGACACGCCGGTGGAGCGTGCCGTCGCCACCTGGCCGTCCACCTGGGCGATCGGGCGGGCGGGCGCGCTGACCGGGCCGGCGGCGGTGGTCCGGATCGGCACCGCGCCGTACTCCTCGACCGTGCCCCAGGCGTTGCACTCCGGGCAGCGGCCGACCCACTTGGGCAGCTGGTTGCCGCACTCGGTGCAGCGGTAGGCCGGGCGCGGCTTGGCGGTGGTCTTGGTACGGGCAGCCATGCGGTCACCGTAGCGCCTGGGTACGACAGCGCGGGGGTGACCGGGGCGGCGAGGGGGTGGCCGGGGTGGGTCCACGAATGGGCGATGTTGTTACCCGAAAGAAGTACAACCGGGCGGAATCACTCGGACAGGGCTGGTGCGCTCTCTACCGTCGGACGGGTGACGACGAGTACGGAAGGGCCGCGCGACGCCGTCCTCGCGGCGTACGAGCGACAGGTGGACGGCCTCTTCACCTACTGCCTCTCGGTGCTGTGCGAGCACGAGGCCGCCGCGGCCGCCCTGCGGGAGGTGCGCGAGCTGGCGGTCCGGTACGGCGACCGGCTCGCCGAGCCCGGGCTGGTCCGGGCCTGGCTGTACTCGCTGGCGCGGTACTGCTGCCTGCGGCGGCTGGCGGGCGGAGGTGGGAGCGGGCCCGGCGGGGGCGGCAGGGGTCTCGGGGACGGCGGGGCGGAGGCGGTCCGGCGGCGGCGTGAACTGGCTTCGCTGGCGTGGCCCGAGGCGGCCGGCACCGCCCCCGAGCAGCGCGAGGCCCTGGAGCTGTCGGTCCGGCACCGGCTCAGCCCGATCGAGGTGGCGGCCGTCCTCGGGCAGCCGTTCGAGAACGTGCGGACGCTGCTCGTCTCCGCACGGGCCGAGGTCGACCGGACCAGGGCCGCCCTGCTGGTGCTCGGCGTCGGCAGCTGCCCCGAGCTGGACCGGCTCGGCGGCGCGGGCGCGGAGAGCTGGCGGGACTGGGTGCTCGGCCCCGCGCTCCGCCGGGAGCTGGTGCGGCACGTGGTCGACTGCCCGACCTGCCGGGGTACGGCGGAGCGGGTGGCCGGCGAGGTGCCGGAGGACGGCACCGCCGGGCTGTCCGGGCTGCCGGTGCTCACCGCTCCGGGCGGGGACGCCGGGGCGGCGGGGACGGTGGCGGTGGCGGTGTCGGTCCGGGCACGGGCGCAGGTGCCGGCGCGGGTTTCGGTGCCGACCGAGGCCGGGCTCCGCTTCGACCAGGGCGGCTTCCCCCGACACCGCGCGCCGGACGGCGGACGGGGCCCGGCGGTGCGGCGGCGGGTGGTGACCACCGGGGTGCTGGCCGCCGTCCTGGCCGCGCCGGTCGTCGCCCTGTGGGCCGGGCACCGGGGCGGAACCGGGGCCGGAGAGGCGGCGTCGGTCTCCTCGGTCCGGGTCGAGGGGGACCGTTCGGCGGGTGGTTCAGCGCCGGGTGGCTCGGCGGGTGGCGCGACGGATCCGGGCGGGGCTGCGGGGGCTGTCGGGGCCGCCAAGGCGGTCGGGGCGGTGATCGGGGCGGTCGGCGGGGTCTACCGCGGGTCCGGTCCGGCGGTGGCCGGGATGGAGCTGGCGGGGGCAGCACCGCGCCCTGCAGAAACGTTGCTGCCTGGGACCCAGGGGTCGCCGGTTCCGGTCCCGACCCCCGCTCCCACTGCTGCCGCCTCCGGTGCGCCGACCCCCGTCGGCGCGGGGGAGGCGGCCTCGGCGGGCGCGCCGGCATCTGCGCCGTCCGGCCTGTTGACCGTCGAGGCGGGCGAGTACGGCAGCCGGACAGTGCTCACCCTCACCAACTCCGGCGGCACCGAGATCCGCTGGCACGCCGTCGTGGACGCGCCCTGGCTCCGGCTCAGCCGCGACGCGGGCACGCTCGCGCCCGGGCAGCGGATCACCGTGATCGTCAGCGTCGACGAGGACCTCGCCCCCGCGACCCACTGGACCGCCCGGATCGCACTGCCGCCGTCCCAGGCCGTGGTCACCATCGAGGGCGGCCCGCAGCACCGCGGCGGCGCCACCCCGGCCCCGACCCCGACCACCGACCCGGGCCCCGCCGAACCCACCACCACCCCGAGCCCGACCGCCACACCCACCGCGACCGCCACACCCACCCCGACACCGACGCCGACCACCGAACCGACGTCCGCGACGTCCCCGAGCCCCTCCCCGTCCGGCACCACCACCCCGACAAGCCCCGCACCGCATTGAACCGGGGGCCGACGGGGGCCGGTCCAGGGCCGGCCGCCAGGCCTGCGGCGCCGTGGCGGCGCTGCCCCGGCGGTGCCGACACGGCGGGCGCCTCGGCCTGTGGTCAGGTGGCCAGGTCGGCGAGGACCGCACCCGCACGGGAGGCGCCGAGGACGTCAGGCGGTCAGGCCCGAGAGCGCCGCGCCCACGTGGGAGGTGCCGAGGACGAGGAGGAGGGTCAGTCGGACCGCCGTGTTGTGGGTGGCCGCCCAGGCTCGCCACTCGTCGAGCCGGCGGGCGGCGCGGTCGCCGCCTCGGAGGTGGACGGCGAGGGGCAGCAGGGTGGCGAGGGAGCCGATCAGCACCAGCAGCGCGGCGGCGCCCGCCTTGCCGGAGGCCGGGGCGCCGCCGGTGCCGATCACGACCGCGGCGGCGAGGGCGAGCAGGGGGTTCTTCGGATCGGTCGCCAGCAGGGTCGCCCCCAGTGCGGCGGATCGGGCGGGGGTGGAGCGGTCGACCGTCCGCATCCACTCCGGCGGGCCGTGCACCCTGCCCTCGCGCGGGCGGTCCCACCACTGGCGCGCGCCGAGCAGCAGGAGCAGCCCGCCCACCGCCAGCTCGAACCACCACGACCAGTCCGGGGCCACCGTGCCCGCGGCGAGCCGTGATCCGAGCGGCACCACGACGGCCGGCACCGCCGCCAGCGCGGCCGTCCAGCCGGCGGCGAACGCCGCCCCGTCGGCCCGGCCCCGGGGCGTCGCGAGCAGCAGGACGGTCGCGATCAGCGCCATCGGGCTGATCGCGATGCCCACGGCCAGGGCCAGCATCCGGCCGACGGCGTCGCCCATCGCACTTCCTTCCTGCTCGGACGGACGCGCCCGGGAAGGCCGGCCCACCGGACGCCCTACACCCGGCGCAGGGGCGGGAGCCGGTAGGTGCCGTCCAGGGCCGCGGGGCCCGGACGGTAGAGGCGCATCACCGGGCGGAACGGCCCGGCGGGGGTGGGGAGCCAGTTCGCCGCCCCGGACGGGTCGGCGGGGGGTTCGTGGCTCAGGTGGAGGGTGAGGCCGCCGTCCGGGTCGGGCCGCAGACCGGGGGTGCGGCTGCCGATCGAGTAGCGGGCGGCCGGGTTGGCGACCAGGCACTGGTCCGGGAGGCCGTACACGGTGAGGGACCAGAACTCCTCGGCGGGCGGCAGCCCGTCCGGCGGGAAGCGGAGGGTGTGCGGGTGGGTGCCGTCGAGCGGGCGGCCGTCGGCGTCGTCGCCGGTGGTGGCGTGCAGGGCCTCGTAGGCGTGGCAGCCCCAGAGGCCGGCCCGGGCGGCGGCGGCGCGGCTGAGGTAGGCGGCGCGGCGGTCGGGGATCCGCCACTCGGGGTCGTCGAGGGTGCCCGGACCGAGGAAGGCGGTGTTGTGGTCGACCAGGTGGAGGGCGGCGCGCCACTCGCCGGGCGGGTGCTCCTCGGGCGGCCGGGTGGCGTCCTCGACGCGTTCGCGGCCGGCGGCGAGACCGGTCGCCAGGGCGAGCGTCCAGTCGGGGGCGGCCGCCCGGTACGGCGAGGGACCGGGGTCGAGGAGGCCGAGCGGGGCGAACCGCTGCTGGTAGGCCCGGTCGGCCTCGGCGGGCGGGTAGGCGGCCATCCAGACCCGGAGCCGCTCGAAGAAGGCGAGCCGCTCGGGCACGTCCGGGTCCGGCTCGGGGAGTCCGGCGGCGACCCCGCCCGGCTCCAGCGGTTCGAGGACGAGCCCGTCCTGGAGGGCGCGGACCCGCGGGAGGTCGTCCGGCCCGGCGCAGGCGAAGCGGCCGACGATGGTGGCGACGGCGGTCGGTGCGGTGATCACCCGGTCGGGGTCGGCCGGGGTGCCGTGCCGGCCGGGCGGCACGACCAGCCAGGTCCGGGCCGCGCTGCCGGTGGCGCGGCTGCCGAGGTAGGCGAAGTTGTCGGTCCACGCGTCGACGAACTGCAGCACGTGGTAGCCGCCGGCGGTGTCGGGCACGTGCAGACGCTGCGGGCCCTCGGAGAGGTCGAGCTGGGCGACCGAGTAGAGGACGTCGTTGTTGACGGAGACGAAGTCGTCGTCCGGGCCGGCCAGCCGCGGGGCGTGGGCGAAGCGGTTGAACGGGGTGGGCGGCAGGACGCCCAGGCCGCCGTGCACGAAGCGGTCGACCGTGGTGAGGCCGGCGACGAGCGGATAGCCGTAGACGTAGGCGTCGGCGGCCAGGGCCTCCAGCTCGGGTTGGTTCATGGGGCGTCCTTCCCGGGTGCCGGGGGTCGGGGGCACGGGGCGAGAGGGTGGAAGGGGGGCGGCGCGGGGGTCAGCGCGGGGTGAGCGTCGGCGGTGTCCAGCGGCCGTCGAGCACCGAGGCGTCCGGCCCGTACAGGCGGATGACGACGGTGAACGGGCCGTCCGGGGCGGGCAGCCAGTTGGCGGACTGGTCGGCGTCGGCGGGCCGCTTGTGCTGGACGTAGACGCTGAGTCCGCCGTCCGGGTCGCGGACCAGGCCGGGGGTGCGGTCGCCGACGGAGTAGCGGTCCAGGGTGTTGTCGACCAGGTGGAGCCCGGGCAGCGCGTACAGGGTCACCGACCAGAAGTGGCGGGCGGGCGGCAGCGCGTCCGGCGGGAACCGCAGCAGGTAGTCGCGTTCGCTGGCGTCGGGCGGGCGGTGGCCGGTGCTGTCGGCCTGCCAGCCGCCGTACCAGGCCTCCTCGACGGGCAGCCCGTACAGGCCGGTGAGCGCGCCGACCGCGCGGTCGAGGTACCGGGTGCCGAGCTGTCCGCGGGTGCCGAAGAGCCCGACGGACGATTCGGTGCGGGCGGCGGCGCGGGCCAGTTCGGCCTTGCCGTCGGCGATGCCGCGCTCGATCTCGGTGCGGACCGCGAGCGGCAGCGCGGCCGGTTCGAACTCGCCGCGGCCGTCGATGCCGAGGTCGGCCAGCCGGCCGCGCAGCTCGGCCTCGGCGGGCGGGGCGGCCTCGGCGGGCAGGAAGCCGAGCAGGAAGTCGAGGAAGACGAAGAACTCGACGGTGTCGAGCACCTCGTCGCGCCAGACCGGCCAGACGGGCTGCGGGGCGGGCTCCGGCTCCGGTGTGCCGGCGTAGGCGTGCAGCGGGCGCAGGCGGTACTGCCGCTGGAGCGCGGCGAGTTCCGCGACCGCCTCGGGGGACGTGCCGACGAGGTGGGTGCGGCCGAGGATGCCGGCCAGCCGGGTCGTGGTGCGGATGACGCCGCGGATGCCGGGCGGCGGTTCGCCGTGCCAGTCGGGGCCGGCCACCAGGTGGTCGCCGGCCTCCTGGCCGGTGGTCCGGGAGCCGACGAACCCGGCGTAGACGGTGTCGAGTTCGTGCACCGGCAGCACGTAGTAGCGGTCGGTGGCGGGGACGGAGAGCACCCAGGGTTCGGTCCGCAGGTCGAGCCAGGCCCAGGAGTACGGGGTGTCGTTGTTGGGCGTGATGACGTCGGTGTCGGCCGGGGTGGCGGGGCGCGGGTAGTGCCGGAAGACGCCGAAGCCGCCGACGTGGCGCGGGTCCGCGTCGTCCAGCGCCTGGGTGTAGAGGGTGCGGTAGTTCTGCAGGATCGGGTAACCGCGGACCCACGCCTCGGCGGCGGTCGCGCGGATGGTGTCCGGGTCCACGAGTGCCGGGTTGACCATGGTGCCGCTCTTCCCTGCGCCGGTCCCCGGTACCGGGGCGCGACGGCTGCATGACGGACGTATCGGATGGACATATCGGTATGAATCGGATGCTATGCGGGCCCCCGGGGGTCGGCATCTCGGCCGCCGCGGGCAGCTCGGACGGGCCGGGAGGGCACCGGTCTGCGCCCACGGCGAACGGCGGTATGCGGGGCGAGGGGCCGGGACAGCCTTGCCGGTATGAAGATCCTTCTGCTCGGCGGCTCGTCCTTCCTGGGACGGGCGTTCGCCTCCGAGGCCCTCGCCCGCGGCCACGAGGTCACCACCTTCAACCGCGGCCGCACGGCCACCGACCTGCCCGGCGTGGAGGCGGTGCGCGGCGACCGCGACTCGGCCGACGACCTGGCGCGGACGGCCGAGGGGCGGCAGTGGGACGCGGTGGTCGACACCTCGGCCCAGCAGCCCGCCCAGGCCGCGCGCTCCGCCCGGCTGCTGCGCGACCGCGCCGGCCACTACACGCTGATCTCCTCCGTGCACGCCTTCGCCGACTGGCCGGCCCGGGTGGTCGGCGAGGCCTCCCCGCTGCACGAGTGCCCGGCCGACACCCCGCCGGGGCAGGAGTTCAGCGCCGCGCTCAAGGCAGGTTGCGAGCGCGCCGTCCTGGAGCACTTCGGCGCCGGGCGCACGTCGGTCCTCAACAGCGGGCTGCTGATCGGCCCCCACGAGCAGGGCGGCCGGCTGCCGTGGTGGCTGGAGCGGATGGCCCGCGGCGGGCGGGTGCTGGCGCCCGGGGAGCCGGGGCGGCCGATGCAGCTGATCGACGTCCGGGACTTCGCGGTGTTCGGGCTGGACCTGCTGACGGCGGGCACGGCCGGCCGGTTCATCACCACGGCGCCACCCGGCCGGCTCACCTACGGGGAGTTCCTCGCGGGCTGTGCCGAGGCGGCCGGCGGCGGGGGCGCCGAACTGGTCTGGGTCCCGGACGGCCGACTGACGGCCGAGGGGCCGGACCGCGTCCAGCCGTGGAGCGAGCTGCCGCTCTGGATGCCCGACGGGCCGGAGGCCGCGGGCATCTGGCGGGCCGACACCGGACGGGCCGAGGCGGCCGGGCTGCGCTGCCGGCCCTTCGCCGAGACCGCCCGGGACACCTGGGAGTGGCTGCGGCAGCGCGGGCCGGCGAACGACACGGAGCCCGACGGACGCAAGCGCGGCCGGGTCCTGCACGGCATCGAGCCGGGGAAGGAAAAGCGGTTGCTGGACGCGCCGGCCCCGCTCGGCTGACGTGTACGGGAGCCGTCCGTCCGGGGTCGTCCATGCGGGCCCCGGCGCGGCGGTGGGAAGGGCGACGGGGAGAGCGGGGTGTCCGCTCCCCCGTTGGAGGTCGGATCAGTGGGTGCGGCGGGTGACCAGCTCGGCGAGCGCGAGCAGTTCGTCGGCGGCCGACGGCTCGGGCACCGCGAGGGCCAGCTGGGTCATCGCCGCCGCCATCCGGTCGCAGGACTCGCCCTGTGCCCAGGCCCGCCCGCCGGCGCCCTCGACCGCGGCCGCGCAGCTCGCCAGCTCCTCGCCGGTGAGCGGCCGGTCCAGTGCGTACAGCTCGGCCAGCCGGGCCCCGTCGGGTGTCCCCGAGCCCAGCGCCGCGACCACCGGCAGCGACTTCTTGCGGACCAGGAGGTCCGCACCGACCGGCTTGCCGGTGACGGTCGGATCGCCCCAGATGCCGATCAGGTCGTCGATCAGCTGGAAGGCCAGGCCGATCTCCCGGCCGAAGCCGTCCATCGCCTGGGCGGCCGTTTCCGAGCCACCCGCGTACTGGGCGCCCATGGCGCAGGCGGCGCCGAGCAGTGCGCCGGTCTTGGCCTCGGCCATCGCCAGGCACTCGGTCAGCGAGACGTCGCTGCGCTGCTCGAAGGCGCAGTCGATCTGCTGGCCCTCGCAGAGTTCCACCACGCAGTCGGCCAGCCGGCGCACCGCGGCGCCCGCGGCCGGGTGGCCGTCCTCGGCGAGCAGGCGCAGCGCCAGCGAGTGCACGGCGTCGCCGGCCAGGATGGCCTCGGTGGTGCCGAACACCAGCCAGGCGGTGGGGCGGTGCCGGCGGGTCTCGTCCCGGTCGATGATGTCGTCGTGCAGCAGCGTGAAGTTGTGCACCAGCTCGACGGCGGCCGCGGCGGCGGTGGCCTTGGCGGGGTCGCCGCCCAGCGCCTGGGTGGCGGCGAGCACCAGGGCGGGCCGGATGGCCTTCCCGGAGGACGCGGTCGACGGCGAGCCGTCCGCCTCCCACCAGCCGAAGTGGTAGCCGGCGACCCGGCGCATGGTGCCGGGCAGCGAGTCCACGGCGGCCCGGAGCACCGGGTCGACCAGGGCGCGGGCGCGCGCGAGGACGTCCTGCGCCTCGTGTCCCTCGCGATGGTCGCGCTCCAGCGTGAACATTCCCATGGGTCCTCCCCCTTGGTGGTGCGACGGGCCGGCCCCGGGGCGGGCCGGCCCTGCCGCGGTCAGCCTCAGTGGTGCGCGATGTTGACGTTCTCCAGGACGCCGACGGCGTCCGGCACCAGAATCGCGGCGGAGTAGTAGGCGCTCACCAGATAGGAAATGACGGCCTTCTCGTTGATTCCCATGAACCGCACCGAAAGGCTCGGCTCGACTTCATCGGGAATTCCGGCCTGGTGCAGACCGATGACACCCTGGTTGTCCTCGCCGGTGCGCATGGCGAGGATCGACGTGGTGCTCCCGTTGACGATCGGGAGCTTGTTGCACGGGAAGACCGGCACACCGCGCCAGCCGAACACCCGGCGGCCCTGCACCTCGACGGTGTCCGGGTAGAGGCCGCGCCGGTTGCACTCGCGGCCGAACGCGGCGATGGCCCGCGGGTGGGCCAGGAAGAGCTTGGTGCTGCGGCGGCGGCTCAGCAGCTCGTCCATGTCGTCCGGGGTTGGCGGGCCGGAGTGGGTCTGGATCCGCTGGTCGTAGGCGGCGTTGGCGAGCAGGCCGAACTCCGCGTTGTTGACCAGCTCGTGCTCCTGGCGCTCGCGCAGCGCCTCGATGGTCAGCCGCAGCTGGTGCTCGGTCTGGTTCATCGGCTGGTTGTAGAGGTCGGCGACCCGGGTGTGCACCTTGAGGACCGTCTGGGCGACGCTCAGCTCGTACTCGCGCGGCTTGAGCTCGTAGTCCACGAAGGCGCTGGGGAGCTCGTACTCGCCGTGGTGACCGGCGGAGAGGTCGATCGCCGCCTCGCCGTGCTTGTTCTGCGGCTGCTGGAACCCGGCCAGGTACTCCATGACCTGCAGCTGGAGCGCCTCGGAGCGCTCGGCGAGCTCCTGGAAGGCGGACCACCGGAGGGACAGCACGGTGGCGGCGGTGTCCGCCCGGACGGTGTACGGCCAGGTGGCGTCCTCCCGCTGGAGCACCTCGTCACCGAGGTGGTCGCCGTCGGCCACCGAGCCGACGACGGCCTCCTCGCCGTACTTGCCCGTTCCGAGCCGGCTGAGCTTCCCGTAGGCGATGATGAAGACCTCGTCGATCGGCGACCCGGCCGAGACCAGGACCTCACCCGCGGAGAACTCGCGTTGGACGAAGCGCCCGGCCAGCTCCTCCAGCAGGGCGTCGTCCGGGAAGCCCCGCAGCACCGGCACCTCGCGCAGGGTCGGTGCCAGGATCCGGGCCTCGCTGCCCGTCCGGTCGAAGCTGACCCGGCCGCGGCCGACGGCGTGCCGCAGTCGGCGGTTGACCCGGTAGGTGCCGGCCGAGACCTGGACCCAGGGGAGTGTCCTGAGCAGCCAACGGGGGCTGATCTCCTGCATCTGGGGCGCGGACTTGGTCGTCGTCGCGAGGTTCCGCGCGGCGGCGGTGGCAAGACTCTGCTGGTCCGCGGCCTGCGCTTCACCACCCGGTGCAGGAATACCGACGTTGGTTTCGGTCGACATAGGGAGCCCTTCGCGTACCCGTACCCGATGAAGTGTCGCCTTGCAACTTGCAAGAATCATGGTGGGCCCTTTCGAAGGGCAACCGCAATCACTCTTTCGAGTGGTCGGAATAACCGAAAAAATAGTACGAATAGAATGTCTGATCGATACTTATTCGATCAGGTGATCTAATCTTTTCCGGAACGGGACGGTCCGGTTCGCCTCCCCGGCCCGTGCACGGCAGGCCACCCCGCGTTCGACCCCGTTCGACGGACCGCTAAGGTGCGACCTCAAAGGGCCACGGGCCACTGGACGAGCGCGGCCACGAGACAGCCCTTCCCCCTCGTTCACCCCTGCCCTGGGAGGCCCCATGAGCGCCCCCGTCACCGTCTGGCTCAACCGCACGTACGCCGAGAACGTGTTCTTCATCGAACAGCTGCGCGCCGCTCCGCGCCCGGTCCGGGTCCACGCGACCCACGTCGACCCCGACTCCCCCGTCCTCGCCGCCGCCGACACCGCCGGCCTGGAACCCGCCGACCTCACCCCCGACGCCTACGTCGCCTTCGCGCTCGACCACTGCGCCCGCCACCGCGTCGACGTCTTCGTGCCCCGGCTGCACCAGCTCGCGATATCCCTGCACCGCCAGGAGTTCGAGGCCGTCGGCACCGCCCTCGCCTGCCCGCCCGCCACCGCGATCGCCGCCTTCGCGAGCAAGGCCGACGGCTACGCGGCGATGGCCGACGCCGGACTGCCCACCCCGCCGTGGTGGCTGGTGCGCACCGCCGGGGACCTGGTCGACGCCGTCGACCGGATCGAGTCGGCCGGCCTCACCGCCTGCCTCAAGCCCGCCTCCGGCGCCGGCGGCGAGGGCTTCCGGGTCCTCACCCGCGAGCCGTTCGGGCTCCACCGGCTGGCCGGCTGGGACAGCCGGGTCCAGGTCGACCAGGTGGCCACCGCGCTCGACCGGGCGGCCCGGGAGAACCCGGACGCCGCCACCGACCTGCTGGTCATGCCCTACCTCGACGGTCCCGAGGTCTCCGTGGACTGCCTCGCCGACCTGGACGGCACGCTGCTCGCCGCCGTCGGCCGCAGCAAGGAGCGACGGCGGCGCAGCTTCACCACCGCGCCCCGGTACCTGGAACCCGCCCGCCGCCTGGTCGAGGCCACCGGGATGGCCTACCTCTCCAATGTGCAGTTCCGGCACCTGCGCGGCGAGCCGGTGGTGATCGACGTCAACACCCGGCCCTCCGGCGGGCTCCACCAGCTGAGCCTGTGCGGTCTCAACCTGCCGTGGAACGCGGTGCAGTTGGCGCTCGGCGAGCGGCCCGACACCGAGTGGGCCGGGGACCCGACGGGCATCGAGTACACCCTCGTCTCCGGGATCCAGCCGGTACTGCCGCGCCAACTCCCGCCGATCCCGCCGATCCCGCCGCTCGCCCCGGCCGGCCCCGCCGCCCCGGGCAGCCTGGCGGCGGGCCAGCTGGTGCACTGACCCGCCGCCGATCGGCCGGTCAGAGCGGACCGTTCCAGTCCAGCGTCGGCTCCAGCACACCCTCCAGGGTGAGCAGCCAGCGCTTCACGTCGATCCCGACCCGGCCGCCGCCGAAGCCGCCGATCCCGTCCGCCGCCACCACCCGGTGGCAGGGCACCAGCAGCGCGACGGGGTTGGCGGCCATCATCTGCCCGACCGTACGGGCCGCCAGCCCGGGTTCCTCGACCTCGCCGAAGACCCCGCTGCGGGCCGCGAGTTCGCCGTAGGTGATGGTCCGCCCGAACGGCACCTCGTGCAGCAGCGTCTGCAACACCGCCCGGTGCGGGCCGGTGCTCAGGCTCCAGTCGATCGGCAGGTCCAGCTGCCGCCGGCGCCCGGCGAGGTACTCACCGACCCGGCCGGTGACCGCGGCGATCTTCGACTCGTCGGCACAGCGCGGGAGTTCGCCCTCCCGACCGAGGTAGCCGACGGCCGCCACGCCCTGCGCGGTCACCGCGACGTGCAACGGGCCGCTCGGCAGCGGGGTGTCCACCGTCAGCCAGGACATCGGCGCCGCCGTACGCTCTGCCACGTCTTCCCCCACGTCCTCCGCGGCGCGTGCGGACCACCCGCCCCGCGCGTCATCGTACGGCGGGGCCGGCGGGTGGCGCGGGGCGGCCACGAGGCAGGGCCTAGCGGCGCCCCTTCAGCTCCGCGGCGACCGTCCGCGCCCAGTGCGCCAGTTCGGCCCGGTCGGGCGCCCGACCCTCGCAGAGGGCGGCGAGCTGCGCCTCGTTGACCCGGTTCGGCCCCGGGATCTCCAGCAGGTACGCGAGTTCGTCCAGCACGGTGGCGAGCCGCACGGCGTCCGCGTGGTCCACGGACGCGGCAGCCTCGTGGTGGCTGATGGTGAGAGAACCGGGCATGGCCTACCTCCTCCGTTCGCCCCCGCACCCCTCCACGGTACGACCGCCGGGCTCACCCGGCACCCGCCGCGCTCGGCGCCGGCTCCACGCCCCGCTCCGCCCCTGTTCCGACTCCTCCCAGCTCCGACAGCGCACCTCGCGCACCACCAGCACCGCCGCCACGGCGACCAGCTGCCACCCCGCGCCGAAGGCCAGCACTGCCGCCACCCCCACCCGGTCGGCCAGCGGACCGGCCGCCGCCAGGCCCAGCGGCCCCAGCACGAACGCACCCAGCCCGCCGAACGCCGTCACCCGCGCCAGCACCTCCGCCGGCACCCAGCTCTGCAGGGTCGACTCGTACAGCGAGCCGCAGACCGCCGACCCGGCACCCGCCACCAGCGCCGCCGCGGCCACCCAGCCCAGCGGCAGCCCGGCCGCGAGCGCCGCCGAGGGCAGCGCCCAGCCGAGCCCCGCCAGCGTCGCCACCGCGAGCGGCCGGCCGGGCCTGCGCCCCAGCATCAGCGCCCCGCCCAGCACCGCGCCCACCCCGTACA
The DNA here is from genome assembly GCF_042885845.1 of Kitasatospora sp. NPDC058032. Classification (NCBI taxonomy): domain Bacteria; kingdom Bacillati; phylum Actinomycetota; class Actinomycetes; order Kitasatosporales; family Streptomycetaceae; genus Kitasatospora; species Kitasatospora sp. NPDC058032. The sequence goes on from NZ_JBHVRK010000003.1 coordinate 459,410, forward strand.
CGCCCATCACCAGGCCCCAGGCCCGCGCCCCGCCCAGCTCGCGCTGCGCGGTCAGCGGCCCCAGCACCAGGAACGGCGCCCAGACCAGCAGGTTGAACAGCGCCATCTGCAGCGTGGTCACCCAGAGCCACCGGCGGGAGCGGAACTCGCCCCAGCCGTGCCGCAGATCGGCCAGCATCGAACCCTCGCCGCCGCCCGCGCCCGCGCTCTTCGACACTGCCGCGGACAACCGGGCCAGGGCGAGCGCGCCCACCCCGTACGTCGCCGCGTCGATCAGCAGCACCGCCCCCGGGCCGAGGCCCGCCGTGATCACGCCGGCGAGCGCGGGACCGGCCACCGTGGACACCGAACGAGCCAGGCCCAACAGGGTGTTGGCGTCCGGAAGCCGCTCCGGCCGACGTACCAGCGAGGGCACCAGCGCGCCCAGCGCCGGCAGGAACACCCCCTCGCCCAGCCCCCACACGGCGACCAGCACCACCATCGCCGGGACCGACGCGTTCCCGGTGACCAGCAGCGCCGCGAAGACGCCCTGCACCGCACAGCGCAGCACGTCCGACGCCAGCATCACCCGCCGGCTGCCCAGCCGGTCCGCGATCACCCCGCCCGCCACCAGCACCAGCACGATCGGCAGGATCCGGGCGGCCATCACCCAGCCGAGCTGCGACCCGCCGCCCCCGCCGTCCAGCACCGCGAACGCCACCGCGACCGGCGCCATGGAGGAGCCGACCAGCGAGGTCGCGTAGCCGACGAAGAACCACCTGAAATCGCGTTCCCCCAGCACCGCAAGACGGCCGCGCAGCCGTCGACGGCGGGCCGGAGGCCGCTCCGTCTCCCCTGTCATGGTCGTCCAGTCTGCCCACGGACGGAAACCGCCGACAAGGTATTCCGGCGGAAAACCTGAGCCTTTCCCCATCAATTTTCAGCCAACCCCTCCCTGCCGCAGTAAATATCTCCGACAATCGGTATCCACCTGCCATTTACTGCGCGCCGGACTATCCTTTGCCCGGCACTCACCGTCGTCGTTTACTGCGGAAAGCAGGTCCGCATGACCCCTCCTCCCCCGGTCGAGTACGCAGTGGCCGTCGAGCGCTACCTGACCGCCGCCGGGCTCGGCGACGGCTCCCGCCGCGTCTACCGGATCGCCCTGCACACCTGGGCCTGGGCGCTCGCCGACCGCCCCGCCCCCACCGGACCCGAACGCCGCCGGGCCCGGCCGCCGGTCCTGCCGCTCGCCCTGCTCGACCACCCCGAGGCCCCCGCCCGCCTCCGCACCGCCGTCGACCACCGCTCCCGCGACACCGACCCGCGCACCCTCAACCGCGAGCTCTCCACCCTGCGCGCCGCCCTCACCTGGTGGCGCGGACAGGGCTGGATCCGCACCGACCCCGCCGACGGCCTGCGCGCCCGCCCCCTCCCCGCCCCCGGCACCGGCCCGGCCCCGCTCACCCCGGACCAGCTACGCGCCCTGTTCGCCCTCCGCGTCCCGCTGCGCGAACAGGTCCTCTGGCGCCTCCTGCACGAGAGCGGCGCCCCCGTCGAAACCGTCCTCGCCTTCGACGCCGACGACCTCGACCTCCCTCACCGCCGCACCCGGCCCCCGGCCCCGCCCCTCACCTGGCAGGCGGGCACCGCCCGACTGCTCCCCCTCCTGCTCGCCGGCCGCACCACCGGCCCGCTCTTCCTCACCACCCGCCGCGCCCCCGCCGGCACCCCCACACCCGACCGCTGCCCCCACACCCACCGCGCCCGCCTCTCCTACCGCCGCGCCGCCGAACTCCTCACCGCCCACGCCCCCACCCACACCCTCCGCCAACTCCGCCCCCGCACCCGCCCGGTACGGCCCTGACGGAACGACGAAGGCCCCCCGGCTGCACGCCGGGGGGCCTTCGCGAGGAACCCGTGGAGCCCCCTGTCGGATTCGAACCGACGACCTACGCTTTACAAGAGCGGTGCTCTGGCCAGCTGAGCTAAGGAGGCATGGTGACCGTCCGCGACGAGGTCACGGCGGCACCGGGGGCAGTCTACCGGGCGGGGCGCGGGCGGTGGGGGGATATCCGGGGGGTGGACGGGGGCGGGGCAGGCGTGATGGAACCGATGCCTAATTCGGGTCGGCCGGGGGCTGACAAGCAGCGGACGCGCAGGTAGCGTCGCCGGGAGTCGGTTCGCGCAGTGGTTCAGACCACTACGGGCGGGCCGGCGGAGCGGTACCACCCACCTTTACTCGGATCGTCCGGCACGTTCCTGCCGGTGGAGGAGAGCACAGCCATGGCTTCTGTGACGTACGACAAGGCGAGCCGCGTCTACCCCGGGGCGACCAAGCCCTCGGTCGACGCCCTGGACCTGGACATCGCCGACGGCGAGTTCCTCGTCCTCGTCGGCCCCTCCGGCTGCGGCAAGTCGACCAGCCTCCGCATGCTGGCCGGCCTGGAGGACGTCAACAGCGGCGTCATCCGGATCGGCGACCGCGACGTGACCCACCTGCCGCCGAAGGACCGGGACATCGCGATGGTGTTCCAGAACTACGCGCTGTACCCGCACATGACCGTCGCGGAGAACATGGGCTTCGCGCTCAAGATCGCCGGCGTCAACAAGACCGAGATCCGCACCAAGGTCGAAGAGGCCGCCAAGATCCTCGACCTGACGGAGTACCTGGACCGCAAGCCGAAGGCGCTCTCCGGCGGTCAGCGCCAGCGCGTCGCGATGGGCCGCGCGATCGTCCGCGAGCCGCAGGTCTTCCTGATGGACGAGCCGCTGTCCAACCTGGACGCCAAGCTCCGCGTCTCGACCCGTACCCAGATCGCCGGCCTGCAGCGCCGCCTGGGCATCACCACCGTCTACGTCACCCACGACCAGACCGAGGCGCTCACCATGGGCGACCGGGTCGCGGTGCTGAAGGCCGGCGTGCTGCAGCAGGTCGACACCCCCCGCAACATGTACGACAAGCCCGCCAACCTCTTCGTGGCCGGCTTCATCGGCTCCCCCGCGATGAACCTGGTCGAGGTGCCGCTGGTCGACGGCGGCGTGAAGTTCGGCGGCTCGCTGGTCAACATCTCCCGCGAGGACCTGGCCGGCGCCGGCACCGACAAGACCGTGACCGTCGGCATCCGCCCGGAGCACTTCGAGATCGTCGCCGGCGGCGGCATCGAGGGCGTGGCCGTCACCGTCAACGTGGTCGAGGAGCTCGGCTCGGACGGCTTCGTCTACGGCACCACCAAGATCGGCGGCGAGGACAAGGAGCTGGTCGTCCGCGTGCACGGCCGCCAGATCCCTGCCCGCGGCGAGACCATCCACGTCGTGCCGGTCGCCGGCGAGACCCACGTGTTCTCCACCAGCACCGGCGCCCGCCTCTCCAACTGAGGCGACCGGCCCGCGCCCCGGAGCCCCGTCGGACCGTCCACCGGTCCGGCGGGGCTCCCGCCGTTCACGGCCACTCCGACGGGTGACGGGCGTCAACACGGCGCCGGGACGAACCGGGACACCCTGTCACCCGATGGTGTAACGGAGGGCGAGCAGGGCCGCACTCACCGCTACTCTCCTGTGCGTGAAGCAGCTAGTTCGCCGCATCGGCCAGACCATCGCCCTCGCCCTGCCCGTCGTCCTGGTGACCACCGGCACCCTCGCCGTGACCAGGGTGCCGTGGGCCCCGCCGACCTCGCTGGACCAGCAGGTGGTCGCGGCGTCCAGCGGGGACGGTGCCGGGATCGGCCGGACGGCGGGCACCGGACGCACCCCGGACGGGCTCGCCCCGCAGGACGCGCTGCGCGTCACGCTCCTGGACGAGCTGCGCGCCCACAACCCGGGCAGCGCGCTCGACCTGCTGGAGCGCTCGATGCGCGAGCAGCCCGCGCTCACGCCGTACTGCAGCTCGCTCGCCACCGAGCTGGGCAAGGCCGCGGTGCGCAAGTACCAGGGCGACGTGCAGCGGGCCCGGTCCTTCGCCCGCCCGGTCTGCGACGGCTCGTTCGCCGTCGGCGCCGCGAGCTGACCGAACCGGCACCGAACTGGCACCGGCACCGAACCGGTCGGCGCCAGGCCGGTCGGCGCCCAACCGGCGGCGAGCGGCCCGGCCCACCGGGCGGACAGCGGCGCAACGCCCGGGACGGGTGCGCCTATTGTTCAGCCATGAGCGCTGATTCCGGCCCCACGGCCACTCCCGCGAACGCCCACGCCCCCGCCCTCGGCCCGGTGCCGGTTCCGGGCCCGGTGCCGGTCACCCAGGCCGTCATCCTGGCCGGCGGCCAGGGCTCCCGGCTGCGCCCGTACACCGACGACCGCCCCAAGCCGCTGGTCGAGATCCCCGGCACGGGCACCCCGATCCTGGGCCACCAGCTGGCCTGGCTCGCCTCCGAGGGCGTCACCGACGCGGTCGTCTCCTGCGGCCACCTCGCGGACGTGCTGGAGGACTGGCTCGACAAGGCCGACCTGCCGCTGCGGGTCCGCACGGTGGTCGAGGCCGAGCCGCTCGGCCGCGGCGGCGGGCTCAAGTACGCCGCGAAGGCGCTGCCCCGCCCCGACGAGCCCTGGTACGCCACCAACGGCGACATCTGGACCAGGTTCAGCCTGCGCGACATGGCCGCCTTCCACCACGAGCGGGGCGCCGTCGCCACCCTCGCGCTGGCCCGGCCGCGGATCCCGTGGGGCGCCGTGGAGACCGACCAGTTCGGCAACGTGCTGGACTTCATCGAGGCCCCGCCGTCGCCGTTCCTCATCAACGCCGGCCTCTACGTGTTCAGCCCGGAGTTCGCCGAACTGCTGCCGGACGTCGGCGACCACGAGCGGACCACCTTCCCGCAGCTGGCCCGCGGCAAGCGGCTGGCCGGCTACCAGCTGCCGCAGGGCGTCTACTGGCGGGCCATCGACACCGCGAAGGACCTCACCGAGGCCGCCAAGGAGCTCGCCTCGGGCGCCGGCCGCTCGCCGCAGTAGTCCGCCGCGCCGCGACCGCGGCGACCACCACGCGATCGGCCGGGTGCTCCCCCACGGAGCACCCAGCCGATCGCCGTCACCGGGCCGATCGCCCGGCCCGTCAGGTGGCCGTCGCCGCCACCGGGTGGGCGGCCGGAGTGCGGGCGCCGCCGCCGGACAGCTCGGCCAGCGGCGCGCTGCCCAGCACCCCGCCCAGCAGCCCCGAGCCGGAGCCGCCCGCGCCGTTGCCGGAGCCGCTCGGGGCACCGCCCTGGGTGCCGGCCCCGGAGCTCGGTGCGGGCTTCGGCGCCGCCCCGCTGCCGGACGCCGGAGCCGGGGTGCCGCGCTGCGCGGGCGCCGACCCGGCCGGCATCGACGCGGCCGGCGGCGCCGAGGCCCCGGAGGAGGCCGCGCCGGTCTCCGGCCTGGCCGACGAGGGCTTCGCCTTGCCGCTCGGCGTGGCCGTGCCGCTCGGGCTCGCCTTCGACGGGGTCGGGGTGCCGGACGGCGGGGCGGTGGTCGCCGCGGCGCTCGGCGCGGCCGGCCGTGCCGGGGCCGGCGAGGTCGCCGAGGCGGCCGGGGCCCTGCCGCCGGGGGTGGCGGACGGTCCGCCGCTCGGCCAGACCGGCGTGCCGTAGTCGGTGGCCGGCCGGGACGGCGCCGGGTGCTGCGGCCGGGCCCCGGTACGGACCGCCGCACCCAGCATCGAGCCGAGCAGCAGGGTCAGGCCGACGACCACCGAGGTGACCACCGCGCCGCGCCGCAGCACCCGGCGACGCAGCGCCGCCGGGGCGTCCGCGCCGTACCGCCGCCAGGCCTCCAGGCCGAGCCGCCCGTCCAGCGAGGCGAACGGTGCCCCGGCGATCAGCAGCGGGCTCCACGCCGCCAGGAAGATCAGGTCGGGCGTGTCGTACACCGGGACGGCCCGCCAGCTCACCGTGAACAGCAGCACGGCGGACAGCGTCATCGCCGCGCCGGCCGCGACGCGCTGCCAGAGCCCGAGCACGGTCAGCACGCCGACCACGATCTCGATGAACGACACCACCAGGCCGGAGCCGACCGGGTGCGCCATCGCGAAGGCCAGCAGCGGCTCGGCGACCTTCCAGGGGTGCAGCGAGGAGAGCCAGCGCATCATCGAGCCGCGCTCGCCGCCGTCGAAGTACACCGGGTCGCAGAGTTTGCTGAACCCGGCGTAGACGGAGAGCGAGCCGAGCACGGCACGCAGCGGCAGCAGCACCAGGCCGAGGTCGACCCGGCGGCCGGGGTACCAGGGCTGCCTGCCCTCGGCGCCGGCGGCCGAGACCTCGGGCAGCTCGCCGCTGGGCGTCCAGCCCTGCGGCGCGCCGATCGGGCCGACGCCGGCCTCGGTGGCGGTGCCGTCGCCCTCGCGCGGCTGGCGCGGCACCGCCCGGGCGCCGCCGTACGGCGGGAGCAGCTGGGTGTCGGCGTCCGCCAGGGAGCCCCCGGAGAGTCCGCCGCGCCCGCCGACCCCGGCCGGGACGGCGCCGAGCCGGACGGCCTCCAGCAGCCGGGTGGCCGCGAGGTCGTCCGGGCGCGCCTCGCCGGTCCAGGTGACCGGGGTGACCCGGCCCTTGCGGCGCGGCGGCGCACCGGCCAGACCGCCGGCGAGCAGGGGCACGGCGCCGGCGGGGACGACCACCTGCGGGGTGACCATCGGGCGGCGGATCAGCCCCTGGGGGCCGTACGGGTCGCCGAACGCCGCACCGGTGGACAGCAGTCCGGCCGGGGCGTCGATCAGCGGCGCCACCGGGGTGGCGAGGTTGAGCCGGAAGCTCGCCTGGGTGCTGCTGAGGCGCGCCGGGTCGGACGGCACCTTGACCGTGTTGAGGCCGGGGCCCGCGTCTATCCCGGTGCTGCCACCGCCCAGGAGCGGGCGCCGAGGTGTTCTGGTGTCCACGCCCGTCTAACCGGGTGACGCCCGGTTAGGACACTCTCCCGGGTGGACATCGGGAGGCTCCTTGAAGTGACCATGAGAAAAGCGATCGGACCCGGGCGGATCCGATCGCTTTCCCCTGACTTGCGGGCGAACGGCGGGCGGTTGCGGAGAACGCCTGCGGTGGGCGGCCCCGTCGTGCTCCTGCCGGAATGCCGCTACCCGGGTGCCGTCATCCGCGCACCGCTACCCGGGTGCCGCCACCCGCGCGCTCCGCCGGGTGTCAGCCGACCTTGGCGCGCAGCCGGGCCGCCTCGTACAGCACGACGCCGGCCGCGACGCCCGCGTTCAGCGACTCGGTGAGCCCGGACATCGGGATCCGCACCCGCAGGTCGCAGGTCTCCGAGACCAGCCGGGACAGGCCCTTGCCCTCGCTGCCCGCGACGATCACCACCGGCCCGGTCAGCGCCTCCAGGTCGCCGATCTCGGCCTCGCCGTCGGCCGCCAGGCCGACCACCATCAGACCGGCCTTCTGGTACGCCTCCAGGGCCCGGGTCAGGTTGGTGGCCCGGGCGACGGGCAGCCGGGCCGCCGCGCCCGAGGAGGTCTTCCAGGCACCGGCGGTCATACCGGCCGCCCGGCGCTCCGGGATGACCACGCCGTGCGCGCCGAAGGCGGCGGCGGAACGGACCACGGCGCCCAGGTTGCGGGAGTCGGTGACGCCGTCCAGGGCCACGATCAGCGCGTCCCGGCCGGACTCCGCGGCCTCCTCGAGCAGGTCCTCGGGGTGCGCGTACTCGTACGGCGGGACCTGCAGCACCAGGCCCTGGTGGTTCATCCCGCCGGTCATCTGGTCCAGCTGCGGCCGCGGGGCCTCCATCAGCGGGATGCCGCGGTCGTTGGCGGCCTGGAAGGCGTCGCGGACCCGGTCGTCGGTGTCGATGAACTGCTGGACGTACAGCGCGTTGGCCGGCACGTCGCCCTGCAGGGCCTCGACCACCGAGTTGCGGCCGAACACCAGCTCCGCGGAGCCCGCGCCGCCGCGGCCGCCCCGGCCGCCGCCACCGGCCCGGCGCATGCCGGCCCGGGCCTTGGCGTCCCGCTCGCGCTTGAGCGCGGCGTTGGCGGCCCGCTGCTTCGGGTGGCCCTTGCGCTCCTCCCCGGGCGGGGTCGGGCCCTTGCCCTGGAGCGCCTTCCGGCTGTGGCCGCCGGTACCGACACTCGCGCCCTTCTTCGACCCGGGGTTGCGGCGGTTCCTGCGCTGGCTGTTGCCGGCCATGGCTGTACTTCCTGTCTGTCTGTCCGGCATGGCCGGCCGCCCCGGAGATGCCGGTGGCGCCCGACGGCATGCGCTCCGTCATGCGGGAGGGCCGCACCGGTCCGGTACGGCCCACCTCACCCCTCGGTCGCCGGGGGGTTACTGGCTGTTGATCGTCCAGCGCGGGCCGGACGGGGTGTCCTCGATCGCCAGCCCGGCCAGGCCGAGCTGGTCGCGGATGGCGTCCGCGGTCGCGAAGTCCTTGCGGGCCCGCGCCGCCTGGCGCTGGTCCAGGACGAGGCGCACCAGCGAGTCGACCACACCGTGCAGGTCCTCGCCGCGCTCCGTCCCGGCCCACTGCGGGTCGAGCGGGTCCAGACCCAGTACTCCGAGCATCGCACGGACCTCGGCCAAGCGCGCCACCGCGCTCTCCTTGTCGTCCGCGGTGAGGGCGCTGTTGCCCTGGCGGACGGCGGTGTGCACGATGGCGAGCGCCTGCGGCACGCCCAGGTCGTCGTCCATCGCCTCGGCGAAGGCCGGCGGCACCTCGGGCGCCGCGTCCACGGCGCCGCAGCGTTCGACGGCACGCTGGACGAAGCCCTCGATCCGGCCGAATCCGGCCTCGGCCTCGCGCAGCGACTCCTCGCTGTACTCGATCATCGAGCGGTAGTGCGGGCCCGCCAGGTAGTAGCGGAGCACGATCGGCCGCCAGTTGCGGACCATCTCGGAGACCAGCACCGAGTTGCCCAGCGACTTGCTCATCTTCTCGCCGGCCATGGTGACCCAGGCGTTGTGCACCCAGAAGTTGGCGAAGTCGTCGCCGTAGGCCTTGGACTGGGCGATCTCGTTCTCGTGGTGCGGGAAGATCAGGTCGAGCCCGCCGCCGTGGATGTCGAAGGCCGGGCCCAGGTACTTGTGGGCCATCGCCGAGCACTCCAGGTGCCAGCCCGGACGGCCGCGGCCCCACGGGGTGTCCCAGCTCGGCTCGCCCGGCTTGGCGGACTTCCACATCGCGAAGTCGCGCGGGTCGCGCTTGCCGGTCTCGCCCTCGCCGGAGGGCTGCAGCAGGTTCTCCAGCTTCTGGTTGGAGAGCGCGAGGTAGTCCGGGTAGGACTTCACGTCGAAGTAGACGTTGCCGTCGGCCTCGTAGGCGTGGCCCCGCTCGATGAGCCCGGCCATCATCTCGACCATCTCGGGGATGTGCCCGGTCGCGCGCGGCTCGACGGTCGGCGGGAGGCAGCCGAGGGCGTTGTAGCCGTCGTTGAAGGCGCGCTCGTTCTCGTAGGCGATCTGCCACCACGGGGTGCCGAGCTCGCGCTCCTTGGCGATGATCTTGTCGTCGATGTCGGTGACGTTGCGGGCGAAGGTCACCTGGTAGCCGCGGTACGCGAACCACCGCTGCATGACGTCGAAGTTGAGGTAGGACCGGATGTGCCCGATGTGTGGCGCCGACTGGACGGTAGCGCCGCACAGGTAGATCGAGACACAACCCGGTACAAGCGGGACGAAGTCGCGTACCTGTCGGGTGCTGGTGTCGTACAGTCGAATGCTCACAGCGTCAAGCGTAGTGGGCGGCAGGGGGTGCCCAGCGACATTCCGGAATGTCAAGGCCCCCGGCGGAGCCTTTTCCGCCGGGTGTCGCCCGGGGTCGCCCCCCGCCGCGCCGGTGGCTCAGATCGAGCCGACCACCTTCCGCGGGCTGATCCGGACGACCACCCGCACGTCGTCCGGACCGTCGTAGCCGTAGGTGTCCAGGCCCTGGTACTTCTTCGCCAGCTCGTCGATCAGCTCCCGGCCGCCCTCCCGGGTCAGCGTGACCTCGCCGCGCACCTCCAGGTAGGTGTACGGGTTCTCCGGCGGGTTGACGAGCAGCGAGACCCGCGGGTCCTTCACCAGGTTGAGGTGCTTGCGGCGCCCCTCCACGGTGGAGAACAGGATGTCCTCGCCGTCGCGCTTCACCCAGACCACGGAGGTCTGGGGGCTGCCGTCGGGCTGGATCGTGGAGACCACGGCGAAGCTCTTGGTGTCGAGCAGGGCTTTGGCCTGCTCGGAGAGTTGGGCGCTCATCGGAAACCTCATCTCGTCGGCGGCGGGTACGGCCCGAGGGGGGAAGCCCGCGCGGGCCCGGAGCCGAACACTATCGACTCGGGCCCCCGCAATGCCCGGTGAACACCCGTCAGCCGCGGATTGTTCCCCGGGCGCCGCCGCGGACGTCAACGCCGCTCGTACACCAGCGCGGTGGCGATCGCCGCGAGCCCCTCGGCGCGCCCGGTGAGGCCGAGCCCGTCGGTGGTGGTGCCGGAGACCGAGACCGGGGCGCCGACCGCCGCGCCGAGCGCGGCCTGGGCCTCGTCCCGGCGCTTGCCGATCTTCGGCCGGACCCCGATCACCTGGATCGCGACGTTGCCGATCTCGAAGCCCGCCGCGCGCACCAGCCGGGCCGCCTCGCCGAGCAGCCGCACCCCGGACGCGCCGGCCCACTCCGGCCGGTCGGTGCCGAAGTGGGCGCCCAGGTCGCCGATCCCGGCGGCCGAGAACAGCGCGTCGCAGGCGGCGTGCGCGGCCACGTCGGCGTCCGAGTGCCCGGCCAGGCCGGCCTCGGCGTCCGGCCACTCCAGCCCGGCCACCCGGAGCGGGCGGCCCGGCTCGAAGGCGTGCACATCGGTGCCGATGCCGACCCGGGGGAGGACGGGGGTCCGCGGATCGGTGGACGGCGGCTCGGTGGGCATCGACTCAGGCATCGACTCAGTAGGCATCGGCGGCCCTCCGGCGGGCGAGTACGGCCTCGGCGAGGACGAGGTCCAGCGGACGGGTCACCTTGAACGCCTCCTCGTGGCCGGGCACCACGACCACCCGGCCGCCGAACCGCTCGACCAGGCCGGCGTCGTCGGTGACCGGCGGCAGGGCGGTCCCGGCCGCCCCCTCCGCCGCGCTCTCCTCGGCCAGCGCCTTGGCGTGCACCTCGGCCAGCGTGTCCCGGCGGAAGCCCTGCGGGGTCTGGACGGCGCGCAAGGTGGCGCGGTCCGGCGTGTCGAGCACCGGCTCGGGCCCGCCCGGCACCGGCTCGACCCGCTTGACGGTGTCGGCCAGCGGCACCGCCGGCACCACCGCCTCCGCCCCGGCCCGGACGGCGGACGCCACCGCGTCCACCACCTCGACCGGCACGAGCGGACGGGCCGCGTCGTGCACCAGCACGATGCCGACCTCGGCCGGGATGGCGGCGAGGCCCAGCCGGACGGACTCCTGGCGGGTCGACCCGCCGGCCACCACCCGGATGTCCTTGTCCTCGAGTCCGTGGCTGTCGAGCAGGGCGACCACCTCGGCCACCCCGTCGGCGGGGGCGGCGACCACGACCAGGCCGACCGCACGGCTGCGGGTCAGCGCCCGGACGGCGTGCACCAGGAGCGGCACGCCGCCCAGTTCACGCAGGGCCTTGGGGGCGCCCGGACCCAGGCGCTCGCCCCGGCCGGCGGCGGGCACGACTGCTGCTGCGACTGCTGCTGTGGCGTTCAGGTTTCACTCCTTCGGCGAAGTGGGTATGGCCATGGCGTGCACGACGGGCGCGGACCCCTTCCGAAGCACCACCGTCTTCCGCCCGCACAGCAGCAGAAACGGTCATGCGGACCCGAGGCCGGCCAGGCCGCTCGGGTGCGGGGGCGTCGTCCGGACACGCCTCAGCGCCCGAAGTGCCACTGCACCACCCACGGACCTTCGGTCCGGTGGGCGGCGCGCCGGCATCGGGCGCTGTGAGCGTTGTGGAGCGGACAGCCGCTACGAGGCGAGCACCTCGTCGAGCAGCGTCTCCGCCTTGTCCTCGTTGGTGTTCTCCGCCAGCGCGAGCTCGCTGACGAGGATCTGGCGCGCCTTGGCGAGCATGCGCTTCTCCCCGGCGGAGAGGCCGCGCTCGCGCTCGCGACGCCACAGGTCGCGCACGACCTCGGCAACCTTGATAACGTCACCCGAGGCGAGCTTCTCCAGGTTCGCCTTGTAGCGACGGGACCAGTTGGTCGGCTCTTCGGTGTACGGCGCGCGGAGCACCTCGAAGACCCGGTCCAGACCCTCCTGGCCGACCACATCGCGCACGCCGACGAACTCCGCGTTCTCGGCGGGCACGCGGAGCGTCAGGTCTCCCTGCTGCACCTTGAGCACCAGGTAGGTCTTGTCCACACCTTTGATCTGGCGAATTTCGATGGCCTCGATCAGCGCGGCCCCGTGATGGGGGTAGACCACCGTGTCGCCAACCTTGAACGTCATGTGACAGGACCCCTTCCGTGGCTTTCCAGAATAACACGCTTTTCGGCGCACCCGAAGGGCGTTTTCGCAGGTCAGGGCGGGTCTCGGGGCTTGACAAGGACCCCCATGACGTGCTGCGACCGGTGTTCGAGGAGGGCTTCCCGCAGGTCGGAGGCGGTTCCGCCGCCCGCTGAAACCTCTGGCAACACTCCCGAAACCGTGATTTGATCTTGAGCTTTCACCGTTTATCGGGCCGTTTCCGGATCGTGATCCGATCTTGGTCGGCGCTTGACCTGAACACGCGGACGTGCCGCCGTCCGGACGCCCGTCCACTCTCGCGGCGCGACACGAAGGGACCACCCCGTGAGGACGGCATAAGCGAGGTCGATAATCTGAGACCTGACCTTCCGACACGTGACTTAGGAGAAGCCGCCGCCGTGAGCCGCAGCCTTCGACGCGGCAGCATCGCCGCCATCGCCGCCCTGGCCATCGCCTCGCTGTCCTCCTGCGCCGCCGGGAACACCCCGGCCACGCTGCAGATCCAGCCGGACACCGCGTCGGCCACCCTGGGCACCGACGTCCGACTGAACAACATCGTCGTGGTCACCGGGAGCGAGACCGCCGGTGAGCACACCGGCCCCGCCAACCTGACGGTGAACATCAGCAACACCGGGACCGAGGTGCTCGAGCTGCAGTCCATCACCGTCGACGGCGGCACCGCCGCCACCTTCGCCGACGACAAGGGCGCCCCGCTGACCAGCATCTCCGTCCCGCCCCGCGGCGCCGTGCTGCTCGGCGGCCCCGGCAACCCGTCCGCCAAGGTCGCCTCCACCACCGTGACCGTGGGCGGTTACGTGGCGACCTCCTTCGCGTTCAAGAACCACGACAAGCTGGAGACCCAGGCCCAGGTCAACTCGAACACCGGCCTGTACAAGGGCTTCGGCCCGACCGCCCCGGCCGCCGCGCCGAGCAAGGCCGCCACCCCGGCCACCACACCGGCCGCCGGTGCCACCACGCCGGCCGCTCCCGCCGCCGGCGCCACCACCCCGGCCGCGGCCGGCTCCGCCTCGGTCCCGGCGGTCCCGGCCGCCCACTGAGAGACCGGGCACCGTCCCACCGCGGACACGCGAAACGCCCCTCCGGCCGGTGCCGGAGGGGCGTTTCGCGTTCGGGTGACCGGGCCGGGTCTACGGCTCGAACTTGTAGCCGAGGCCGCGCACCGTGACCAGGTAGCGCGGGGCGCCCGGGTCCGGCTCGATCTTCGCCCGCAGCCGCTTGACGTGGACGTCCAGCGTCTTGGTGTCGCCGACGTAGTCCGCACCCCAGACCCGGTCGATCAGCTGCATCCGGGTGAGCACCCGGCCGGCGTTGCGCAGCAGCATCTCCAGCAGGTCGAACTCCTTGAGCGGCAGGTCGACCTTGGCGCCGTCCACGGTCACCACGTGCCGGTCGACGTCCATCCGGACCGGGCCGGCCTCCAGCGCGCCGGGGCCGCCGCCGTCGCCGGGACCCTCGTTCTCACCGCGGCGGCGCAGCACCGCGCGGATCCGGGCGACCAGCTCACGGGTGGAGTACGGCTTGGTGACGTAGTCGTCCGCGCCTATCTCCAGACCGACCACCTTGTCGATCTCGCTGTCCTTGGCGGTGACCATGATCACCGGCACGTTGGAGCGGACCCGCAGCTGGCGGCAGACCTCGGTACCGGGCAGCCCCGGCAGCATCAGGTCGAGCAGGACGAGGTCGGCGCCGTTGCGTTCGAACTGCTCCAGCGCGTCGGGGCCGGTGGCGGCGATGGCCACCTCGAAGCCCTCCTTGCGGAGCATGTACGAGAGGGCGTCGCTGAACGACTCCTCGTCCTCGACCACCAGTACTCGGGTCACGATCAGGCCTCCGGGGCAAGCTGGGGGGTTGTTTCTGACAGGGGTTCCGCGGAGTCCCCCGCACGGGGCCGGTCCACGGGAGCCTGCCCGGCGGGCAGGCGGAGGGTGAAGGTGGAGCCCTGGCCCTCGACGCTCCACACCGACACGGTGCCGCCGTGCGAGGCGGCCACGTGCTTGACGATGGAGAGGCCGAGGCCGGTGCCGCCGGTCTGCCGGGAGCGTGCGGGGTCGACCCGGTAGAAGCGTTCGAAGACCCGCTCGCGGTCCTTCTCGGAGATGCCGATGCCCTGGTCGGTCACCGAGATCTCGATCAGCTCGCCGTCGGCCTCGCCCAGCGCGGCGGCGCTGGATATCCGGCGGGTGGCGATGGCGACCCTGGTCCGCGGCGGGCTGTAGTTGACGGCGTTCTCGACGAGGTTGCCGAGCGCGGCGGCGAGCTGGCCGCGGTTGCCGTGCAGGTAGAGGCCGGCGATGCCGCCGGCCGCGATGAGGATCTGCTTGGCGGCGGCCTGCTGGCGGCAGCGGTCGATGGCCTCGGCGATCAGCTCGTCCACCGCGACCGGCTCCGGGTCGACCATCAGCCGGTCGTCCTGGACCCGGGAGAGGTCGATGATCTCCTGGACCAGGCTGGCCAGCCTGGTCGCCTCGATCTGCATCCGGCCGGCGAAGCGCTGCACCGCCTCCGGGTCGTCGGCCGCGTCCGCGACCGCCTCGGAGAGCAGCGAGAGCGCGCCGACCGGGGTCTTGAGCTCATGGCTGACGTTGGCGACGAAGTCGCGGCGGACGGCCTCCACCCGGCGGCGCTCGGTCTGGTCCTCGACCAGCACCAGGACCAGCCGGGAGCCCAGCGGGGCGACCCGGGCCGAGACCGCGAGCGGCTCGGCGGCGCGCGCCGCGCCCGGGCGGGGCAGTTCCAGGTCGAGCTGGCGGATCTCGCCGTCCCGGCGGGTGGAGCGGGCCAGCGAGAGCAGCTGGTCGACGGCGACGGCGCCGCCGCGCACCAGGCCCATCGCGTACGCCGCCGAGCTGGCCTTGACCACGTCGTCGCTCTCGCCGAGCACGATCGCGCAGGAGCGCAGCACGGAGAGCACGGTGTCGACCCCCGGGGGCAGCGGGGGTTCCTGCGCGGGGCCCAGGCTCTGGTGCCGGCCCTGATTGCGGTTGGTTCCGCCGTACCTGCCCCTCGCCTGCTCGCGCTCGCTCCAACGGAAGGCGATCGAGGCCGTGAGGCCGACGCCGAGCCCGGCTATGGCGCAGGCAGCGGCGGCGGCCACGTTCACGTCCATAACGCCAGCCTAAGCGCACGATGCGGGCGCTCCCCAAGGCCCCGATCAAGGGATCGGCCACGCGTTGCCGAGAATTCACCTTCAGGTAGCCACCGATTCACCGAACGGGTCGTGCGTGGTCGCCCGGACGGCCCACAGTGGGCGCCGGAGCCCGTGTGGGAGGGGTGGCCCGGCCGGACGGCCGCCCGCCGCCCCGGGTGTGCGCGTACGATGCGCGCCACCAGCAGCGGTCATCCATTCGTCGTTCAGATCGTCGTACCGGATGGCCGGTCGGCACCGCCACCGACACAGCTACTGAGGAGAGAGCATGCGCGACGCGTACCACGAGGAACTCGACTCGATCGGCGACAGCCTGGTCGAGATGGCCCGGCTGGTCGGTTCGGCCCTCGGCCGGGCGACCACGGCGCTCCTCGACGCGGACCTGGCGCTGGCGGAGAGCGTGATCGCCGCCGACCAGAAGATCAACGAGCTGCACCACGACCTGGAGAACCGGGCGATCGACCTGCTGGCCCGTCAGCAGCCGGTCGCCACCGACCTGCGCATCGTGGTCACCTCGCTGCGGATGAGCTCCGACCTGGAGCGCTGCGGCGACCTCGCCCAGCACGTCGCCAAGGTCGCGCGGCTGCGCTACCCCGAGTCGGCCGTCCCCGGCGACCTGCACGCGACGGTCCTGGAGCTCGGGCAGCTCGCCCAGCGGCTGGTCGCCAAGGCCGGTCTGGTGATCGCCACCAAGGACGTCGACAAGGCGCTGGAGCTGGAGCAGGACGACGACGCGATCGACGCGCTGCACCGCGAGCTGTTCGCGCACCTCATCGACGACCGCTGGCACCACGGCATCGAGACCGCGGTGGACGTCACCCTGGTCGGCCGCTACTACGAGCGGTTCGCCGACCACGCGGTCTCGGTGGCCAAGCGCGTGGTGTACCTGGTGACCGGCGAGCACGTGGACGAGTTCGTCGCGGCGACCGAGGCCGCCGCCGAGGTGGAGTGACCCCGGGCGGCCCCTCCCCCCTCGGGTGGCTTCATCCCCGGGGGTGAGTAAACCCCGGGCGGGGGGTGGTGGGGAAGCACGGGCAGCCGGGCTCCCCACCACTGCGCGCCCGTTGACGCTCCCTCCGGTCGGCGGCTTCACTCGATGCCGTAGGCACCGAGGTGTGCCCATCAGAAGGAGGGGTCAGCGCGATGAAGGCAAACCCGACCGGCCCGGCATCGGCTCCCGACACCATCGAACCCGTCGCCCCGAAGCTGCTGCCCGTCCTCGCGGCCGGCTGCGGCTGTGGACCGGGCTGCGGCTGCGGCTGCCAGTCCGGCGCGCCCTGCCAGTGCGGCGGGGCCGACGGCGGCTGCTGCGGCCACTGAGGCCACCCGTCCGACCCTCCCCCGGTGCTGTCGCGGAGCTCCGGGGTGCACGGCTGCCGTGGGAGACGGCCGTGCACCCCGGCCTCCTCACCGCCGGAGCGCCGACGGGGTCCACCGGGTGAGCGCCCGCCGCGCGGTGACCGCGCCGGCCGGGCCGGGCGTCAGAAGCTGACGTCCGTGCAGGAGTAGAAGGCGTTGCCGGTGTCGGCGACGTCCCAGACCGCGACGACCACCTGGTGGCCGGTCCGGCCGGCCGGCAGGGTCGCGGTGTGGCTGAGCGTGCTGGGCACCTGGGTGCCGTTGTAGGGCACGTTCAGGAACGGGGTCAGCTCCAGGTTGGCCCTGGTGACCGGCTGCGTCGCGTCGTAGCCGGGCTTGGTCAGGTAGTACCGGAAGCCCGAGGTGGCGTGCCGGGCGGTGAACCGCCAGGTGAAGGTGAGCCGCTGGCCCGCCGAGACGGCGGTGGTCGGCCAGGCCCCGCCGCGCGGGTCGTCCAGCTCGGCGAACCGGCCGTTGCCGCCGGCGCAGATGGTGCCGTCGGCGGGCCCCGCGGCCGGGAAGCCCTTCGGTCCCTCGACGCTCTGCGGCTCCCAGCGGATGTCTCCGCAGTCGGTCACCGTGCCCGCGCCGCAGAGCGCGGCCCGGCTGGGCGGGGTGGTGATGTAGCCGTGCGACTGCGCCGGAAGGGCGACCGCGACCGGCACCGCGAGGGCGGCGGTCACGGCTCCGACGACATGACGTGTGCGCATGGTGCTCCTCCGTGGGGGTGGATGGAGAGTGCGCCGGGCGCGGACACGCGCGCGTGGGGGGCTGGCATGCCTGCGCCGGGTCGGCGCTCACACCGTAGGAGCCGCCACCGGGGCCGTCAATGGTCTGAACCACTTCTGCGACACATCGAACTCACCGCAGCCGCAGGCCAGTTGAACGCGAAGAGCCCCGCTCCCCCGGCGGGGGGAACGGGGCCCTCGACGGCCGGTCCGGGTTACTTCTTGCCCTGGTTCTTGACGGCCTCGATCGCGGCGGCGGCGGCCTCGGCGTCGAGGTAGCGGCCACCCTTGGTGACCGGCTTGAAGTCGGCGTCCAGCTCGTAGACCAGCGGGATGCCGGTCGGGATGTTGAGGCCGGCGATGTCGGCGTCGGAGATGCCGTCGAGGTGCTTGACCAGCGCGCGCAGGCTGTTGCCGTGGGCGGTCACCAGGACGGTACGGCCGGCGGCGAGGTCCGGGACGATGGCGTCGTACCAGTACGGGAGCATCCGCTCGACGACGTCCTTCAGGCACTCGGTGCGCGGACGCAGCTCGCTCGGGATCTCGGCGTAGCGGGCGTCACCGGCCTGCGAGTACTCGGCGTCGTCGGCCAGCACCGGCGGCGGGGTGTCGTACGAGCGGCGCCAGAGCTGGAACTGCTCCTCACCGAACTCGGCCAGGGTCTGGGCCTTGTCCTTGCCCTGGAGCGCGCCGTAGTGCCGCTCGTTCAGGCGCCAGCTGCGGCTGACCGGGATCCAGTGGCGGTCGGCCTTGTCCAGGGCGATCTGCGAGGTGCGGATGGCACGGCGCAGCAGCGAGGTGTGCAGCACGTCCGGGAGGAAGCCCTCGGCGGCGAGCAGCTCGCCACCGCGCGCGGCCTCCTTCTCGCCCTTCTCGTTGAGGTCGACGTCGACCCAACCGGTGAACAGGTTCTTCTGGTTCCACTCGCTCTCGCCGTGGCGGAGCAGGATGAGTCGGTACGTCGTGTCAGCCATGGCCCCCAGCTTAGTGGAGCCCGGAAAACCGCTGGTCGGGACCCGGACCCGACAGGTAAGGTGTGACCCTCGCCAGAGACTCTTACTCTCCTGCTGAGCGGTCCTGCCCGTGCGGCTCAGCGGACGTCCGCCTGCCCGGGAGCCCCCACATGCCCGATTCTTCCCTGTCCGCCCGCACCTCCAGAGCCGTCGCCGAGGCGGTGAGCGGGCTCCCGCGCCAGTTCTGGTGGCTCTGGACCAGCACGCTGATCAACAAGCTCGGCGCGTTCGTGGTCACCTTCCTGGCGCTCTACCTCACGACCGACCGGGGCTACTCGGCCTCGTACGCGGGGCTGGTCGCCTCGCTGTTCGGCCTGGGCTCGGCGATCGCCGCCGTCGTCGCCGGAGTGCTGGCCGACCGGATCGGGCGGCGGCCGACGCTGGTCGCCGCCCAACTCGGCACCGCCCTGTTCACCGCGCTGCTCGGCTTCAGCGACGGACAGGTGACCATCGCGGTGGTCGCCTTCCTGGTCGGCTTCTGCAACAACGCGACCCGGCCGGCGACCTCGGCCATCATCGCGGACATCGTGCCCGCCGAGGACCGGGTCCGGGCCTTCGCGCTGAACTACTGGGCGATCAACATCGGCTTCGGCCTCTCCGCGGCGGTGGCCGGTCTGATCGCCACTCACGGCTACCTCACGCTCTTCCTGCTGGACGCGCTCTCCACGGTGGTCTGCGCGGTCGTCATCTTCGTGCGCATCCCCGAGACCAGGCCCGAGGCGCCCGCCGCGGCCCCGGGCGGCGCGGGGGCCCCGCCGGCGATCGGCCTCGGCGCGGTGTTCCAGGACGGCCGCTTCATGGCGGTGGTGGTGCTCAACCTGCTGCTCGCCCTGGTCGCCCAGCAGGGCTCCACCACGCTGGCCGTGGACATGGGCCGGGCCGGCATCACCTCCACCCAGTACGGCCTGGTGATCGGGCTCAACGGTCTGCTCATCGTGGTGCTGCAGATCCCGCTCACCCGGTGGATGGAGGGGCGGGACCGGACGGCGCTGCTGGTCGCCAGCGCGCTGCTGATCGGCTGGGGCTTCGGGCTGACCGCGCTGGCCGGCTCCTCCGCCTGGTTCTACGCCTCCACCGTGGCGGTCTGGACGCTCGGCGAGATCCTGAACGCGCCGACCATGATGGGCCTAGTCGCCGAACTGTCGCCGGCCGAGGCGCGCGGCCGCTACCAGGGTGTCTACTCGCTCTCCTGGTCGCTCGCCTCGTTCCTCGGCCCGGCGGCGGGCGGGGTGCTGCTGGAACGGGCCGGCAGCGGGGTGATGTGGGGGGCGTGCGCGGTGCTCGGCATGGCCGCCGCCGGCGGGTACGTGCTGCTCGGCCGACGGCCGGGGGCGGCGCTGGCGAAGCCCGTGGACCTGGCGGCGGCCCCGGCCCCGCGCGCGGAGCGGGCCGTCGAGCCGGACCGGGCCGCGGCGGGCTGAGCCTCCCGGCGGGCTACTCCGCGGCGGGCTGCTCGGCCGCGGGCTGCTCGGCCGCGGGCTGCTCGGCGACCGGGGTGGCGAGGTGGGCGAAGGCGGCCAGGTTGCGGGTGGACTCCCCGCGCTTGGTCCGCCACTCCCACTCCCGCCGGATCGCGGTGGCGAAGCCCAGCTCCAGCAGCGTGTTGAACGGCTCGTCGGCGTTCTCCAGCACCGTGCCCAGCAGCCGGTCCACGGTGTCCGGGGTCAGCGCCTCCAGCGGCAGCCGGCCCGCCAGGTAGACGTCCCCGAGCCGGTCGATCGCGTACGCCACACCGTGGAGCCGGGTGTTGCGCTCCAGCAGCCAGCGGTAGACCGCCTCGTGGTTCTCGTCCGGGCGGCGGACCACGAAGGCGTTCACCGAGAGGGTGTGGTCGCCGACCCGCAGCGCGCAGGTGGTGCTCAGCTTCCGGGTGCCCGGGAGGGTCGCCACCAGGGTGTACGGGTCGGCGGTGGCCTGCTCCCAGGCCACCCCGGCCTCGTCCAGGGCGGAACGCAGGAGGGTCAGGGCCTCGTCCTTGGTGCGGATTGCCATGGGGGTGACGTTACTCGGCGGTACGCCCGGGCGCAGCAGTACACCGCAGCAGTACACCGCAGCAGTACAAGCGCGGGACCGGCCCGGCCTCCTCCGGCTCAGGCCCGCCGCTGGCGCGCCCCGGCCAGCCGGCCGACCGAGCGGACCAGGCTGCCGGCGTACACCTCGGCGGTGGTCGCGGCGGCGGTGTCCCAGCCGAACCCGGCCGCGTGCCGGGCCGCCGCGTCGCCCCGCCGGGCCACCAGCTCCGGGTCGGTGACGTACGGCTCCAGCGCGTACGACCAGTCCACCGGGTCGTGGCCGCCCACCAGGGTGCCCGTCTCGCCGTCCCGGACGGCCACCGGCAGGCCGCCCACCGAGGCCGCCACCACCGGCGTGCCGCAGGCCTGCGCCTCCAGCGCGACCAGCCCGAACGACTCGCTGTACGAGGGCATCACCAGCGCCGTCGCGGCCCGGTACCACTCGGCGAGCAGCGCCTGGCCCACCGGCGGGTGGAACCGCACCACGTCGCCGATGCCCAGCTGGGCGGCCAGCTTGTGCAGGCTCTCCGGCCTGGCCAGCCCGGTGCCGGACGGACCGCCGACCACCGGCACCACCAGCCGCTCGCGCAGCTCCGGGCGCCGCTCCAGCAGGACGGCGACCGCGCGCAGCAGCACGTCGGGGGCCTTCAGCGGCTGGATGCGGCCGGCGAAGAGCAGCACCGCGGCGTCGGCGGGCAGCCCGAGCCGGGCCCGGGCGGCCCGGCGGGCCTGCGCGGTGCCCGGTGCCGCCGGGCGGAAGACGTCCAGGTTGACCCCCGGGTGGACGACGGCCAGCTGGTCCGGGCGCGCCCGGTAGAACCGGGACAGCTCGGCGGCCTCCTCGGTGGTGTTGGCGATCAGCCGGTCGGCCGCCTCCACCACCTGGGTCTCGCCGATCACCCGGGCCGGCGGCTCGGGGGTGTCGCCCTCGGCCAGCGCCGCGTTCTTCACCTTCGCCATGGTGTGCATGGTGTGCACCAGCGGCACGCCCCAGCGCTGCGCGGCCAGCCAGCCGACGTGGCCGGAGAGCCAGTAGTGCGAGTGGACCAGGTCGTAGTGGCCGGGGCGGTGGCCGGCCTCGGTGCGGAGCACCCCGTGGGTGAAGGCGCACAGCTGGGCGGGCAGGTCCTCCTTCAGCAGGCCCTCGTAGGGGCCCGCCGTGACGTGCCGGACCAGCACGCCGGGGGCCAGCTCCACGGTGGGGGCGTCGTCCGAGCAGATCGCCCGGGTGAACACCTCGACCTCGATGTTGAGCTCGGCCAGCCGCTTGGCCAGCTCCACGATGTAGACGTTCATGCCGCCCGCGTCGCCCGTCCCCGGCTGGTGCAGCGGGGAGGTGTGGACGCTGAGCATCGCTATCCGGCGCGGACGGCGCCGACCGCCCTGGACGAGCGACTGGAGCCGGCCTCGCGCGGGCGTGGCCGGCTGGACACGGCGCACCGAACGGACGGGGTGCTGGATCACCTGGCTGAAGCCTCCTCGTGTACTGCCCGCCTGGGCAGCCGCGCTCGCCTGCCGTCAGCTGCCCGGTGTGCGTGCGCTGCCGCCAAGGCACACATCACCAACAGTGTGCCAACCACGCGATCACCGACCGGCATTCCCGGACCGCCGCATGAGATGGGCCACGCCGCGGGCCGCCGCCGCGGGCCCCGTACCCTGTGGGACATGGCCGCCTCCTTCCCCGACACCACGACCGCGCCCGCCCGCGGACGGGCCGGGCGGCCGGTGGGCACCGTCACCCGCGGCACCACCAACACCAACCGGCTGCGCCGGATGGACCGCTGGATCGCCCATGCGCTGGGGCCCGCGCTGCGCGCCGCCGAGCAGCCGCCGGTCGCCGTCGACCTCGGCTACGGCGCCGCGCCGTGGACGGCCGTCGAGCTGTCTGGCCGGCTGCGGGCGGTGCGGCCGGACGTCCGGGTGGTCGGGATCGAGATCGAACCGGCCCGGGTCGCCGCCGCGCTGCCGTACGCGGTGCCGCCGCTGCTGACCTTCCGGCGCGGCGGCTTCGAGGTGCCGCTGGACGGCGGGGCGCCCGCCCGGCTGATCCGGGCCGCCAATGTGCTGCGGCAGTACGACGAGTCGGCGGTGGCCGGGGTCTGGGAGCGGCTGCGCGCCCGGCTCGCCCCGGACGGGCTGCTGGTGGAGGGCACCTGCGACGAGATCGGCCGCCGGCACGTCTGGGTGGCGCTCGGTCCCGAGGGGCCGCGGACGGTGACCTTCGCGGCCCGGCTGGGCGGCCTCGGTCAGCCGTCCGACCTGGCCGAACGGCTGCCGAAGGCGCTGATCCACCACAACGTGCCGGGGCGGCCGGTGCACGCCTTCCTGCGCGACTTCGACCGCGCCTGGGCGGCGGCGGCGCCGTACGGGGCGTTCGGCGCCCGGCAGCGCTGGGTGGCGGCCTGCACCTCGCTGGCCGGGGCGTGGCCGCTGGTGGACGCGCGCGGGCGGTGGCGGCAGGGCGAGGTCACCCTGCCCTGGTCGGCGCTGGCCCCGTAACGACGGCGGCGAACCGCCGGGTACCGGTGGCCGGACCCACGGTTTCACTCGAACGAGTTATCGAATATCTCTGGCGCGTTGACGCCTCGTCGCGCCACCATGGGACCCGACCGGAGGCTCACTCCCGTCCCGCCAGCCCCAGCTCCGACCGCACGCCCGCGAACACCTCGTACATCTCCGATCCGAACAAGACGAACCGCACCTCCTCGGGTCCGCTGCCCGGCTCCGCCGTCACCGCCGCGACGGTGCCGAGCGCGATCCTGGCCGCATCCGCCGGCGGCCACCCGAAGATCCCGGCCGACACGGCCGGGAAGGCCACCGTGCGCGCATCCAGCTCCGCCGCCACCCGGAGCGACGCGCGGTAGCAGGAGGCCAGCAGCTCCGCCCGCTCCTCGTACTCGTCCGCCAGGTAGACCGGCCCCACGGTGTGCACCACCCAGCGGGCCGGCAGGTCGCCGGCCGTGGTCGCCACCGCCTGCCCGGTGGGCAGTCCCCGCCCGTACCGCGAGGCCCGCAGCCCGCGACACTCCTCCAGGATCCGCGCCCCGCCCCGGCGGTGGATCGCCCCGTCCACACCACCACCGCTCAGCAGGGAGGAATTGGCCGCGTTCACGACGACGTCCACCTGCTGAGCCGTGATGTCACCCTCGACCAGGGTGATCCGCGTCATCATCATGCAACCCCTCTCGTCGCCCGCCCCGGCACCCGCCGGAACGGTCCCCTGTTCCTGTCCCGCCAGCCATCCAACACACCGCCACCGGCATGGCGACAGCCCCGACGGTGCCGGTCGGTCAGAGAAATCCCCGGAGATCACGTTATGGTCGCCAGAAGTTCCCCGCCGCGAGCTGCCGAGCGGGCACTGCGGACGGACGCCGGCCGTTACGCATGCGGGGAAAGGGAGGATCAGCCGATGCCCGCAACGGGAGACGGGCGGGCACCTGGTGCCGCGGACCCGCCGGGCGCCCAGCGCGGCGCCCGCTCCGGGCGTGCCCGCGAACGGTCCGGCCCCGACGGCTCCCCCGCACCGGGCCGACCGCCGGCCGGCCCGGCCACCGCGCCGATACCCCACCCGCGGTCGGACACCGCCCCCGCGGGCCCGTCCGGCTCCGCCCCCAGCGCCGCCACCACCGCCACCGCCCCGCTCAAGCTGCTGGTGATCGAGGACGACGCCACCGACGCCCATCTGCTCAGGGCCGCGGTGGCCGACAGCGGCGCCCCGATCGAGATCCACTGGACCCGCGGACTCGACCAGGCCTTCGCGCTGCTCACCCCCACCGCCTCCGGATCCCGGCGCGGCCGCCCGCGCGGCCCCGAGTTCACCCGCGGCGACTTCAGCTGCGTCCTGCTCGACCTCGCCGCCTCCGCCGACCTGCCGCACCCCTCGGACCCCTCGGACGGTCTGGAGGGCCTGCACGAACTGCTCCGCCGGGCCCCGCACACCGCCGTCGTCGTCCTCACCGACGCCGCCGGCGCCGAACTCGGCGCGGCCGCCGTGGCCGCCGGCGCCCAGGACTTCCTGGTCAAGGACGAGACGGACGGCCCGCTGCTGGCCCGCGCCCTGCGCTACGCGGTCGAGCGCAAGCGCGCCGACGAGTCGCAGCGCCGGCTCGTCGAGGCCGAACTGCGCGGCCAGGAGAACGCCCGACTGCAGCGCCACCTGCTGCCCACCCCGCTGCTCGACGGAGCCAACCTCTCCTTCACCCGCCGCTACCGCCCCGGCCGTCGCCGCGCCCTGCTCGGCGGCGACTTCTACGACGCGGTGCGCACCGAGGACGGCACCGTCCACGTGGTGATCGGCGACGTCTGCGGCCACGGCCCCGACGAGGCCGCGCTCGGCGTGGCGCTGCGGATAGCGTGGCGGACCCTGGTCTTCGCCGGCCTCACCGGCGAGGCCCTGCTCACCACCCTGCAGCACGTGCTGGAGCACGAGCGGCGCAGCGACGAGATCTTCGCCACGCTCTGCATGGTGAGCATCGAACCGGGCGACGCCACCGCCCCGGCGACCGCCGAACGGGCCCGGCTGCACCTCGCCGGCCACCCGCCGCCGCTGCTGCTCGGCGAGGACCACGCCCCGGTCGGCCTGCCCGCCGACCACGCCGGTCCCGCGCTCGGCCTGCTCCCCTGCGACGACCGCCAGGCCGTCTGGCCGGCCCACCGGTTCGAGCTGCCCCCCGGCTGGCGACTGCTGCTCTACACCGACGGACTGATCGAGGGACGGATCGGCGCC
Source organism: Kitasatospora sp. NPDC058032 (assembly GCF_042885845.1). Classification (NCBI taxonomy): domain Bacteria; kingdom Bacillati; phylum Actinomycetota; class Actinomycetes; order Kitasatosporales; family Streptomycetaceae; genus Kitasatospora; species Kitasatospora sp. NPDC058032. The sequence continues at coordinate 484,743 of NZ_JBHVRK010000003.1, forward strand.
GGCTCCCGCCGCCTCGGCCAGGACGGCCTGGCCGACCTCATCGGCGACCACCAGGCCGCCGGGCTCACCCGGGGCCGGCTGGTCGACAGCGCGATCGCCGAGGTCGAGGAGCTGAACGGCGGCGCGCTGACGGACGATGTCGCGGTGCTGCTGCTGGAGCGCAACCCGGCGCCGCTGCTCCTGGGATAGCTCCTCCGAGGCACCGGAAACGCCGGAGACACCGGGAAACGCCGAGCCCCGGCGTCCGCGCGGGTGGTCCGCCGGACGCCGGGGCTCGGTGCTCCCGCCGTCACCAGGGCCCGTACGGCCCCATGTTGCGCTGGTCGCCCCGGCCGCCGCCCCGTTGGGTGAGCGCCCGGATCGCCGGGCGGACGTCGACCACGTAGACGATCGCCGCGACCAGGCCGCCCAGGGTGAGGAAGCTGGTCATGAAGTTCGCGCCGAACAGCAGGTCCAGCCCGAACGCGATGCCCAGGAGCGCGAGCCAGAAGCCCTTGGTCTTCTTGTCGGCCGCCCGGTAGGCGTCCTCCGGGCGGGTGGCGGCGTCGATCAGCGCGAACAGCTTGTAGCCCAGGATGGCGACGGCCAGCCACCAGAACGGATTCAGGTAGTCCAGGAACAGAATCTGGGCCACTCCGCCCATCACGGCCTCCTCGTCTCGCTGCGGCACCCCGTCCGTCCATCCTGGCACGGCGGGGCGTCCGCCAAGGGGTCAACGGCCCGGTGGCGCCCGATGCGCCCCGGTATCGCGCGGTGCTACTCCGCGCTCTTGCGGGACCGGCCGCGCTTCGGGGCCGCGGCGGGCGCCTCGTCCTCGGCCGCCGCCTCCTCGACCAGCTCGCCCTCGACGAGTTCGCCCCCGGCCTCCTCGGCGTCGACCCGCTCGGCGACCGCCTCGTCCGCACCGGCCTCGGCGCCGCGCCCGCGGTCGACCGCGACCTTGCCGCGCTCGGCCAGCCCGTCGTAGGTCTCCTTGGCCTTCACCGCCAGCTCGACGGCGCGGCCGACCTGCTGGAGCGCGAAGGTCTGCGCCTTCTCCTGCAGCGTCCTCAGGTCGGCCGGCAGCGCGGTGACGGTGCCGGTGACCTTGGACTGCGCCTCGACCAGCCGGGCCTGGGCCTCGGCCAGCCGGGCGGTGGCCTTCTCCTGGGTGCCCTTGCGGTCGGCCGCGAGCGCCTCGACCTTGCCGGGCACCTCCCGCAGCTTCTCGTAGGCGAGGTCCCCGGCGCCGGCGAGGGCGTACAGCGGGGTGGGGTCGGTCAGGGTCTTCTTGATGTCGTCCGTGATCGGCACGGCCGGTCCTCCCGTGGTGTCTAGGGTGCCTTGCCCTCGTGCTCGTCCGCGCTCCCGCCCGCACCCTCGTCCGCACCGGGCGGTCGCCCGGCGGCGTTCTCCTTGAGGAAGGCGTCGTAGACCGCGAGCAGCGCCTGCTTCTGCTGCTCGTTGATCAGCGGATCGGCGAGGATCGAGGCCCGCAGTTCCAGGCCCTCACCACGCCGTTCCTCCAGGATCCCGGCCTGGACGTAGAGCGTCTCCGCCGAGATCCGCAGCGCCTTGGCGATCTGCTGCAGGATCTCCGCGCTCGGCTTGCGCAACCCTCGCTCGATCTGGCTGAGGTAGGGGTTGGACACGCCGGCGGCCTCCGCCAACTGCCGCAGCGAGTACTGCGCGTTGCGCCGCTGTTCGCGGATGTACTCGCCCAGCGAGCCGACGTTCAGGGAGGCCATGGGATCACCCTGCCCCACGCTGCTTGCTTTTGCAAGCGCACCGCTAGCACCAGCAAACACCTCGGGAGCGCGCCGGTGTCGGGTCCGGTCAGGCCGGGAGGCGGACCGGCATGAGCACCGAGAAGGTACCCGGGTGCTCGGGGGTGCGGATGGCGAGCGGGGCGATGGGCCCGCCGAGTTCGAGGACGAGCTGCCCCGGGGCGCCGGCCGGGAGCGCCTCCAGCAGGAAGTCCCGGTTGACCGCCACCCGCAGGGCGTCCGGGTCGGACGCGTCGGCAGCGGGCGCCGCGACAGTGAGACGGCCGGCCTCGTCGACGGCCAGCACGGCGACCTCGCAGGCGGCACCGTCCGGGCCGGACGGGAGGGTGCGGGTCGGGGCGGACGCGACCGCCTCGCGCAGGTCGGCGGCGGACAGGCCGACCCGGCGGACGGGGTCCAGCCGGATCAGCGCGCGGTAGTCGGGGTAGTCGTGGCCGAGCGCGACGCCCTCGATCCGGTGGCCGTCCACCGCGACGCCCACCGCCGTACCGTCCAGCACCAGCTCCGCCGTCCCGGCACCGGAGCCGGAGCCGAGCAGCGCGCGGAGGGCGTCGGCCAGGGCGGTCGGCACGATCGCGGCGGCGGAGGCGTCCGCCGCCGGGCCCTCGACCGGGACCTCGGCGAGGGCCATCCGGTAGCGGTCGGTGGCGACCAGCCGCAGCAGACCGCCGTCCAGGTCGAACAGCACGCCGGACAGGACCGGCAGCTCGGGGTCGCTGCCGACGGCGAAGCGGACCGCGTCCAGGGCCTCGGCCAGCGCGCGGGCGGGGACGGTGCAGCGGTACTCGACGGGGGTGGCGGTCATCGGGTTCTCCCTCTGGTCGATCAGTCGACGGATCAGGGAGAGCTCCCGGCGCGCGTCGGCGAGGCCGTGCTCCAGTCGGCGCAGGTGCGCGTCGAGCACCCGCCGGGCGGCGTCGCCGCCGGGGGCCGCGCCGAGCACCGCCCGGATGTCGGCCAGCGGCAGGCCCACCCGGCGCAGCCGGGCGAGCAGCCGGGCGTCGGCGAGCTGCTCGGGCGCGTACCAGCGGTAGCCGGTGCGCGGGTCGACACGGGCGGGGGCCAGTACGTCGGCGCCGTCGTAGAAGCGCAGGGCGCTCACGCTCAGACCGCTGTCGCGGGCCAGCTCTCCGATGCTGCGCAGGTCGCTCTCCATGCCGAGGACTCTGGGACCTCGACCGGGTCGAGGGTCAAGCCGGACGGCCGACCGGCTCCGACCCTACCGGCGGGCCCTCGACCAGCATGGTTGAACTTTGAACGAAGTGGGGCTACAGTGGAGCCAACAAGTTGAAGCCTAAACAAATGGCTTCGAACCCGAGGAGGAGCCATGGGCCTTTTCAACCGCACCAAGAACACCGCCGCCGCGACCACCACTGCCGTCGCCGCCACCGAGGGCCCGGACCTCGGCCACCTCTCGGGCGACTGGACCATCGACGCCACCCACAGCGAGATCGGCTTCTCCGTCCGCCACGCGATGGTCACCAACGTCAAGGGCCGCTTCACCGAGTACGACGGCAAGCTGCACCTCGACGGCACCACGCCGACCAACTCCAGCGCCGTGCTGGTCATCAAGGTCGGCAGCATCGACACCAACCAGGCCCAGCGCGACGAGCACCTGCGCACCAGCGACTTCTTCGCCGCCGAGACCTTCCCCGAGATGAGCTTCCGCAGCACCTCCGCCGAGCGCCTGCGCGACGACTCCTACCGGATGACCGGCGAGCTGACCATCAAGGACGTCACCCGTCCGATCGTCCTGGACCTCGACTTCACCGGCCACGCCGTCGACGCCTACGGCGCGGACCGGGTCGGCTTCGAGGGCAAGGCCGTCCTGGACCGCACCGAGTGGGGCCTCACCTACAACGCGGCCCTGGAGACCGGCGGCGTGCTGATCGGCGAGAAGGTGAAGCTCACCTTCGACATCTCCGCAGTGAAGGCGGCCTGACCCGGCCGACCGCGGCCCCGGGCCCTGCGGGGCCCTCCCCCGACCGCGGGCGCGCCGTCTCGACGCCCCCCTGCGACTGCGCGTCCGCAGCCGACCCCACCCCTGCCGACCCCCGAGCGGCAGGGGTGGGATCGTCTTCGGCTCGAACAACCGTCCGACGCCGGGTGATTCCTGATCCGGCGCAATTTCGCACACCGTCTTCTCCGCGCACCGCCTCCGCCTGCGCCGGGGAGCACGCCGCCCGGGCGGAGGACCGCTCAGGGCGCCAGCAGCGCGGCGTCCGCCGCCGGGAGCCAGCTGTCCACCGGGCGCCGCAACCACCCCTCCCGAGCACCGAGTTCGACGGCCGCGGAGAGCAGCGCGGTCAGCCCGGGATGCCGCAGGTCCGGGCGGTGCACCAGACTCACCAGGCTGAGCGGCACCGGCTCGGCCAGCGGCACGTTCACCGCACCCGGCAGCACCGGACCGCCGGCGGTGGTCAGCATCGGATCGCCGTGCCGGGCGAGGTAGCGGGCCGTCTCGTCCACCCCGACCGGCGGGACGCGCGGCGGCGCGGGCGTCAGGCCGTGCTCGCGCAGCAGCCGCAGGCCGAGGTCGGTCCACTCGGTGGTGGCCGGATTGCCCGCGCAGACGTCCACCGGATGGCCGGCCAGGTCGGCCGGCCGTAGCACCGGCCGCCCGGCGAGCGGATGGCCGGCCGCCATCATCACCGAAACCCGCTCGAACCGGATGGGCCGCTGGGCGAGTTGGGCGCGCACCCCGGAGGCCAGGCCGGCGAAGCGGCCGAACGAGACGTCCAGCCGGTGGGCGAGCAGTTCACCGGCGGCGGCCGCCAGCCCACCGTGGAAGCGGGCCAGGAGCTCGCCCTCCGGCCAAGCGGCGCGGGCCCGGTGGAGCAGCCGGTAGCCGGTGAGGTCCGGTCCGGTGACGTCGCTGTTGAGGTCCAGCAGCAGCGAACGGTGCGCGGCGCCGGCCAGGATCTCGTCGTGCAGCGCCAGCAGCCGGCGCGCCTTGGGCAGCAACCCGTGCCCGGCCGCGGTGAGTTCGACATTGCGCGTGGTGCGGGTGAACAGCGCGTCGCCGAGCAGCCGTTCCAGCGTCCGGACGTCCCGGCTGAGCGCCTGCTGGGCCACGTGCAGACGCTCGGCGGCCCGCCCGAAGTGCAGCGCCTCCGCGGTCGCGACGAAACCGCGGAGCAGGCGGGGGTGCAGGTCACGGGGCATGGCGGCAGGCTAACAACGTCCCCGGGGGCGGGCGGGCCGATTTTTTCCGGCCACATTGACACCACGCTGTTGTCAGTGCGGCAGAACAGGTGTTGGACCACGCACGGCCGGCGGCCCGAGGCTGAGGGGCCATCCCCTTCCCCTCTCCCTGCGGAGTCCCATGTTCTCCCCGTACCGACGCCTGTTCGCCCGGCCCGGCACCACCGCCTTCACCCTGGCCGGGCTGCTCGGCCGGCTGTCGATGTCGATGACCGGGGTCTCGCTGGTGGTGCTGATCGCCGAACGGCGCGGCTCGTACGCGCTGGCGGGCACCGTCGCGGCGACCGGCCTGGTCACCGGGGCGATCGGCATGCCGGTGATCGGCCGGCTGGTCGACCGGTTCGGGCAGGCGCGGGTCACCGTCCCCGCGGTGCTCTACTGCGTGGTGCCGCTCTCCGGACTGCTGCTCTGCATCCGCGCCGGGGCTCCCGACTGGACGCTGTACGTCTGCTGGGCGGCCGGCGCGGCGGCACCGAACCTCGGCGGCATGGCCCGGGCCCGCTGGGCGCACCTGCTCCGGGACGAGCCGGACGAGCGGCACCTCGCCAACTCCTTCGAGCAGGCGCTGGACGAACTCTGCTTCATGGCCGGCCCGGTGCTCGGCATGGTGCTGTGCACCACGATCGCGCCGGAGGCCGGACTGCTCACCGCCGGCGGGCTCGGCGCGGTCGGCGGGCTGCTCTTCGCGGCCCAGCGCCGCACCGAACCGCCGACCGCCGGACACCCGGCTGCCGGACGGCACGGCTCCCCGCTGCGGGTACCGGGGCTGCGGGTGCTCACGGTGACCTTCCTCAGCACCGGCATGATCTTCGGCGCGCTCGACCTGACCACCGTCGCCTACGCCGACGCGCTGGGGCACCGGCCGGTCGCGGGCGGTCTGCTGGCCCTGGTGGCGGCCGGGTCCTGCGTGGCCGGGCTGGTGTTCGGCACGCTGCGGCCGAACGGGCCGGCGGGCGTCCGCTTCCTGCGGGGCCTCGCGGCGATGGCGGGACTGCTGCTGCTGCCGTTGGCGGCCGGACTGGGCGGCGTGGGACTCGTCCTGCTCGGAGTGGCGCTGTTCGCGGCCGGGACGGGGACCGCGCCGACCATGGTCACCGGCATGATGCTGCTCCAGGAGCTGCTGCCGCAGCGGCAGTTGAACGAGGGCATGGCGATCGCGGTGTCCGGCATCGTGGTCGGCATCTCGGCCGGCTCGGCACTGGCGGGCACGGTCGCCGAGCACGCGGGACCCGGCGCGGGCTACTGGATCCCGGCGGGGGCGGCGGCGCTCGCCCTACTGATCGGCCTCGCCGGCCACCACCTGCTGGCCGTACCGGCGGAAGCTCCCCGAGGCGTTGTCGGTGCCTCGCACTAACCTTCGGGCCATGACGACAGCGAGCACCATCGGCTACGTCCGTGGCGATGCCACGGCACCCCTGGGCAAGGGGGTGAAGGTGATCGCGCACGTCTGCAACGACGTCGGGGGCTGGGGGAAGGGGTTCGTGCTGGCCGTCTCCCGACGCTGGCCGCAGCCGGAGGAGGCGTACCGGCGCTGGCACCGCGAGCGGGCGGGGAACGACTTCGGGCTCGGCGCCGTGCAGTTGGTGCGGGTCGAGAAGTACCTCTGGGTGGCCAACATGGTCGGCCAGCGCGGCATCCGCACCGGCCGCTCCTCCGGGCCGCCGGTGCGGTACGAGGCGATCGATACCGCACTGGCGACGCTGGCCGGGCACGCGCTCGACCTGGGGGCGTCCGTGCACATGCCGCGGATCGGGTGCGGGCTGGCGGGCGGGCGCTGGGAGTCGGTGGAGCCCCTGGTGACCGCCCGGCTGACCGGCCGGGGGGTTCCGGTGACGGTCTACGACCGCGACTGACGGGCGAGTTCGGAGGCCGGCCAGGTGTACTCGTACTCGGGCAGCGTGTGGCCGCCGGGGAAGACGCCCTCGCGCGCGGCGGTGCGGTGGGCGCCCTCGCGCTCGTAGAAGGCGATCGCGCGGGTGTTGGCCTGCAGCACCTCCAGGTAGAGGTCCGTCCCGGGGTGGCGGTCGGCCATGTGGGCCCGGGCGGCGGCCAGCAGCTCCCGGCCGATGCCGCCGCCGGTCAGCCCGGGGCGGACGTGCAGGTTGTCGAGCAGCAACCGGCCGTCCCAGTGCGGGACGAGGTAGGCGAACCCGACGACGTCACCGTCCCGTTCGGCGATCAGCAGTTCAGGGGTGTTCTCCGGGCCGCCGTAGTCGGCGGCCAGCCGCAGTTCCCAGATCTCGCGCCGCTCGGCGGCCAGTCCGTCGCCGAGCGCTTCGGTGGGGACGATGCCGGCGTACGCGGTGCGCCAGCTGGCGGCGTGCAGTTCGGCGACGGTCTCGGCGTCCCGGGTACCGCCCGGACGGATCACGGTGCTCATTCGACAAGCCTCTCATTCGCGCTTGAACGCGTTCAAGCGCTGACCTAGAGTCAGGACATGCCTTTGAACACGTTCGAAAAATGTGGTGGGGCGGCGTCGGCACCGGACGCGGAGGGGGCGTCCGGTGCCGCGAGCGCCGACACCGCCTGGGACTGATCCGATCGGGCTAGGCTCGGGGCCGTGGACGACCTGGCAGCGACGAACGGCACGAACACGGCGAACGGCACCAACGGCGCGGACGGGGGCGCCGGATCCCCCGCGGAGTCCCGCGGCAGCCGCGCGCAGCCGAAGACCGACAAGAGTGAGCAGACCCGGGCCCTGATCCTGGAGACCGCGATGCGGCTCTTCCAGGAGCGCGGCTACGAGAAGACCACCATGCGCGCCATCGCCACCGAGGCGGGCGTCTCGGTCGGCAACGCCTACTACTACTTCTCGGCCAAGGAATTCCTGATCCAGGGGTTCTACGACCGCATGACGTACGAGCACGCGGCGGACGCCAGGAACCGCATGGCGCACACCCGGGACTTCAGCGAGCGCCTGGAGATCGCCCTCGCCTCCTGGCTCGACACGGCCGCTCCGTACCACGAGTTCTCCGCCCAGTTCTTCCGCACCGCCGCCGACCCGAACAGCTCCCTGAGCCCGTTCTCCAACGAGTCCCACCCGGCCCGGGCGACGGCCGTCGAGCTGTTCCGCGAGGTGCTGCAGGGCTCCGAGCTGGCACCGAAGCTGGACGCCGAACTGGTCGACCTGCTGCCCGACGTGCTGTGGCTGTACCTGATGATCGTGGTGCTCTACTGGGTCTTCGACCGGACCCCGGACACCGAGCGCACCCGGGAGTTCGTCCGGCGGTCGGTGCCCATGGCGGCCCGGGTGATCAACCTTTCGCGCTACCGGGTGTTCCGGCCGATCGTCCGTGACGCCAAGGGCCTCATCCAGGACTTCATCCTGCCCACCATCGGGAAGACCGCGGTGAAGTAGCCGCGGAACGGCCACCGCACGGCGGACGCCCCCGGCCACGCGGACCGGGGGTGACGACCGATCAGAATCCGTCGATGTTCCAGGCCAGCAGCGGCCTGCGCAACAGCAGGTCCGCGGCGGCCACCGCGCCCGGGCGCAGCTCGGTGACCAGGCCGGCCAGCGCGATCCGGGGCAGCGTCTCGCCGGCCAGGTAGAGCGTGCCGAGCGCCGAGGCGTCCAGCGCCAGGTCGGCCTCGTCGGTCGTCCGGGTGCAGCGGCCGGTGCCGTCCGCGGCGACCTCGATCGCCCAGCGGCCGGCGGCGTAGCCCTCCCGGTCCTCGACCTCCAGCACCACGCGGCCGGGCGCGCCGTACGTCCGGGCGCTGAAGGCGGCCTCGACGTCCAGCACCCGCAGCCACATGAAGTCGGCGTTGTCGACGTGCGGGGTGGCGGCGCGCGGCTCGTTCAGCAGCATCGGCAGCGGGTCGTCCGGTCCGACGTTCTCCACCGAGACCTTGCGCACCCAGTCGACCGAGAAGAGGTAGCTCCACAGCGCGTGGGCCGTCGGCCGGTCCAGGGCGAAGAGGTCCAGGACGGTGAGCGTGCAGTTCGGGTAGGAGCCGTCCCAGGTGTCGTCGATCTTGTAGACGGCCAGGCCGGTGGCGGTTCCCTCGGCGTCCCGGTGGACGACGGCGAAGGGCTCCTTCCAGTCGAAGCCGGGCACCTCGATCTCACCGGTGTGGCGCTGCCAGGTCAGCTCGTCGCGGTCGATCACACCGGGCTGGGTGACCCGCCAGCGGTCGAACAGCTCGGGGCCGATCTTGCGCAGCTCCGCCATGTCGACCAGGTCGATCCGCCCGCCGGGCACGGTGGGCAGGCCGGCCCGCAGGCCGCCGGCGCGGAGCAGGTCGATGTTCCAGCCGTGGCCGCGGGTGGCGGGGCCGAAGCCGTACCGGCCGTAGATGTTGTACTCGGCGGCGATCAGGATCGCGACGGCGGCGCCGCGCTCCCGGGCCGCGGCGAGATCCCCGGTCATCATCCGGCGCAGCAGGCCGCGCCGCCGGTGGGTGGCGGTCACGGTGACGGCGGTGATCGCGTCGGCCTTCACCACGGCGCCGCCGGGCACGGTCAGTTCGGCGTCGAAGCTGCGGAAGGTGGCGACGATCCGGCCGTCGTCGAACGCCCCGAGCATCCGGTCCGGCTTCCACTGCCGGCGGCGGAACTCCGTCGCCCGGCCGACGTGCGGCCGCAGGAAGCCGACGACCAGCGCCCGGTCCCACGCCTCGACCTCGTCCTCGCCGACCGCCCGGACCTCGATCCCGTCGACGATGTCGCCCTGCTCCTTCGAACGCTGTTCCTTCAGACGGCCACTGCCCGGATCGCGGGGGCCGTCGTTCGTCTCGTTGCCCATTCGCTCACCGTACGGCGGGATTTCGGCGAAGGCATCCCAATTATTCCGGGTGCGGAGCACGGGCCCCACCCGTTCCGTCCGCCCTCGGCGAAGACCGGCCCGGACGGGCGCCGGCCGTCCTAGAGTCCGGCCCATGACGACGATCACCACCCACACGGTCAGTTACCCGGCCGACGGACTGACAATGATCGGACACCTCGCGCTCCCCTCCGGAACCGGCCGCCGCCCGGCGGTCCTGCTCGGCCCCGAGGGGCCCGGCCTGAACGACGTCTACCGCCACCGGGCCGACGCCCTCGCCGAACTGGGCTACGTGGCACTGGCCTTCGACCTCCACGGCGGGCGCTGGTTCACCGACCCCCAGGAGATGCTGGCGCGCGCGATGCCGCTGCTCGCCGACCCCGAGCGGATGCGGGACATCGGCCACGCGGCGCTCGACGTGCTGCGCGCCGAACCGCGCACCGACCCGGAGCGGATCGCCGCCGTCGGTTACGGCACCGGGGGCGCCATCGCCCTGGAACTCGGCCGCGCCGGGGTCGACCTGCGGGCGATCGGAACGGTCAACGCCCTGACCACGGGCCGGCCGGGCGAGGCGGCGCTCATCCGCTGCCCGGTGTGGGCCGGGGTCGGGTCGGAGGACCCGATCATGCCGCCCGCGCAGCGGGAGGCGTTCACCGCCGAGATGCAGGCCGCGGGTGTCGACTGGCGCCTCGTGGTCTACGGCGGGGCGCTGCACGCGTTCCACCACCCGCCGGTCGACCACACCGTGCTCCCCGGTGTCGGCCACCACCCCCGGCACGCGGAGCGGGCCTGGCGCGACGTCCTCGGCCTGCTCGCCGAGTGCCTGCCGGTGACGGAGTGAACGGGCGCCCGGCCGGGGGTCAGGGGCGGGCGTAGAAGTCCGGGGTGCCCATGATCCAGAGGCTGGCCTGCTTGACCGGCCGGCCGGCCCGGGGGGCCTCGATCATCTGGTCGTCGCCGATGTAGAGGCCGACGTGGTGGATGTCGGCGGCGCGGCCGGTGGCGCTCCAGAAGACCAGGTCGCCGGGGCGGAGCTGGCGGTAGGTGACCGGGGTGGACTGGGCGTACTGGTCGGCGGCGAAGTGGTTGAGCCGCTTGCCGCCCTGGCGCCACGCCATCATGGTCAGCCCGGAGCAGTCGTAGCCGCCCGGGCCCTCGCCGCCCCAGACGTAGGGCAGACCGATCTTGGTGCGGGCGAAGGCGATGGCCTCGGCCGCGCCCTCGGCCGACCAGGGGCGCTCCGGGGGCGGGGGTGCGGCGGAGCCGGTGGGCGGGGCGGTCCGCGCGGCCTCGGCCGCAGCCGCGTCCCGTTCGGCGGCTTTGGCAGCTTCGGCGGCGGCCCTGGCCTCGGCCTCGCGGGCGGCCTGCTCCGCCGCCTCGCGTTCGGCTGCCGCTTTCTCGGCGGCGGCGCGGGCGGCGGCCTCGGCCTCCCGGGCGGCGATCTCCTCCAGCGCCTCGCGCCGCTGCCGCTCCAGCTCGACGGTGGTGTTCCGGGCGGCGGCCAGTTCGGTGAGCAGCTGCTCGCGCCGCAGTCCGGCGGCCGTGACCTGGTTCTGCTGGTCCGCCAGCCGTGCCTCGGCGCGCTGCCGGGCGGCGCCGACCGCGGCGGCGGCACGTTCGGCGGCCCCGGTCGCGGTGCGCGCGGCGGCGGCAGCCCGGGCGGCCGCGGCGGCCGTGGAGACCGCCGCGTCGAGGATCTGCCGGGTGCGGCGGCTGGCGATCCCGACCACGGCCGCCCGGTCCCCGGCCTCGCGCGGACCGCGCGCACCGAGCAGGGCGTTGATCGCGGAGAGTTCGGCGCCGGTGCCCTGCCGGTACGTTTCGGCGGCCAGGGCGGCGGCCTCCTCGGCCGCCTCGGACCGCTCGGCCTCGGCGGCTGCGGCCCGGACGGCCGCGGCGGACTCCTCGGTGCGGGCCCGGGTGAGGGCGAGTTGGGCGCCGTTGTAGGCCTCGACGGCCTGTTCGGCGGTCCGGGCCGCCTGGTCGGCTTTGGTCCTGGCGGCGGTGAGCGCGGCCTCGATGGCGGTGACGCCGCCGGCCCGGCGATCGGCCTCGGCCCGGGCGCGGTCGATCTCCTCGGCGGACGGGTAGGCCTGGTCCCCGGCCCCGGGCGGCACGGTGACCGGCGGCACGGTGACCGGCGGCGCACCGGGCGGCACGTCGGCCGGAGCGAACGGGGCCGGTGCCGCCGTGACGGACACCGCGGCGGGGAGCAGTCCGAGCAGGGCGGCGAGGGAGAGGGCGAGGGACAACAGGAGGGTCGGCAGGAGCCTGCGCGCCACGATTCATCCCTTCGAACGGCCACGAGGGAGTGGAGCGGCCACGCACACGTGGGCCGACGGGCCGACGAACCATCCCATTCCGTGACAAGGCGGTCACTGAACGCCATGTTCTCAAGCCGAGGCGCTTTCATGCCTCAAGCCCGCGCCACCAACCGAGTGACCATCAGATGATCAGACTGCAGCCGCCTCCAGCCGGGCTACCGTGCGCCCGGGCGCGCCCGCTACCGGCTCATCCTGCGGGTCCGCGGCCGCAGCCAGCGGTGCCGGCCCGGCCGGGTCACCTGGCCGGCCGGGCCCACCGCGTACGTCCGGCTGCGGCCGGCCCGGACCGCCCGCCGTCGCTGCTGGGACCGGCCGTGCCGCCCCGCCCGGGCGGTCGGCCCGCCGTCGCCGGGCGCACCGGCCCCGGCGCTGCGGCGGCTCCCCGACGGGTGCTCCGCGGTGCCCGCCGCCGAACGGCGGTCGGCCAGCCGGGCGGACCGCCGGGCCAGCGCCCGGGCGGCGTGCGCGTCCAGGTGCGCGGTGGCCCGGGCGGCCATCTGCTCGGCCACCCGGTGGGCCGCCGGGTGGTGGGCCGGCACCTTGTCGGGCGCCCCGGCGATCAGGTCGAAGAGCCAGGTGCGGGCCTGGTCCGCACGCCGGTGCAGCAGGCGCTCGCGCCGGAGCGCCCGGGCCCGCAGGCGCGGACTCGCGGCGTACCGCCAGCGCGCCCAGGGGCTGCTCGGGCGGGCCAGCCGGACGGCGCCGACCCAGGAGAGGCCGGGCACCATGATGCCCAGCAGCCCGGTCCACACCTTGCCCTTGAGCAGGGTGACGACCATCGCCAGCGCGTTCACCGAGATCACCGTGACCAGCCCCCACCTGGTCTCCCCGGTGGGCTCGGCGCCGAGCGGGACGTACCCGACGAGCAGCAGGCCGGTGAAGAGGATGCCGAAGATCACCGCGTCCACCGACTTGCGCCCCTGCTCGCTCCAGTAGACGTCGTCCAGGTGCAGGATCAGCGCGAACTCGTCCAGCACCAGGCCGCAGCCGATGCCGAAGAGCAGCCCGAAGACGTCGATCCACGGGTGCCCGCCGTAGGTCGCGAACACCCCGATGCCACCGGCCAGCAGGAATCCCAGGCCGAACACCATGTGGTGGATGTGCAGCCCGCCGGGCGTCACGTTGCCGGGCCACCAGCGCACCTGGGCCCTGATCATCCGCACGCTGAACCGGATGAAGACGAAGGAGGTGGTGAACCCGACCAGCAGCAGGAACAGCGGTTGCTTGTGCGTGGCGACGATGTGCTCGCGATAGCCGTCCAGCAGTGTGGTCATGGCTCTTACCTTCGTTCCTGGTGCTGCGTGCGACCTGCCGCGACATGGCCCGGGGGCCAACGCCCGGCGTCAGAAGCCGCGGGTGCGCTTGGCGGCCCGGCGGGGGATCACCGGGGCGAGCGAGGGACGCTCGCCCCCGACCGGGAGCTTCATGAAGAGCCGGGCGATCTCACCGCCCAGGTTCACGCCGATGGCCAGCGCCATCGCGATCGCGGCGGCCCGGGTGAT
>NZ_JBHVRK010000004.1:0-60753 GCF_042885845.1 Kitasatospora sp. NPDC058032
CCCTCACCCGCTACCGCCAGTAGCCAAAACAGGGCCACACAGGGTCACACAGGCAGGGTCACACAGGGCCACACAGGGCTGTGTGGGGCACACAGCCGTGTGTGGCCCTCTGACCTGCCCGTGTGACCCGTGCGGGGCGCACAGCAAGCCCCACACAACCCCCGCCCCACACCCCGAAACCGCGCTTCCCCAGGGTGCTGTGTGCCCCACACGCGCCCATGACGCACCGTCACCGAAACCGTAACGGGAAGGACCGCCGAAATGGCCGTCACGATCAGCGTCACCGTCCTGCTCGCCCTCGCCGCGGCCCTCCTCCTGCGCGCCCGCCGCGTCGGCCTCGGCACCGCCGCCGTCCTGTGGCTGTCCGGCTTCACCACCGCCTCCACCGGCCTCGCCGACCCCGTCAACACCTTCCTCGCCGCCCTCGCCCACATCGCCACCAACCACTGACCCCACCCCCGCACCGACCCGCCGACGGGAGACCCCGATGGACCGCACCACCAGCACGCAGCCGTTCGCCGCCCCGGTGCTCCACGGCCCGGACGGCACCCCCTACTACGCCGCCCCCGTCTCGCTCGCCACACCGCCCGCCCTCTACCACCCCGCCGCCCCCGCGCCGGCCGTCCACCACGGCCCGGCGCTCGCGCCGACCGCCGTCTACCAGCCCGCCCCGGTCACCAACCCGGTTCCGGCGCGGGACCCGTGGCCCGCGCGCTTGCTCGCCGGAGGCGTCGCGCTCGGCGCCGGCGGCCTCGGGATCGGCTACGCGGTGCAGGCCGTCGCGGCGGCGGCCGGGAGCGTCGGCGGGCTCGCCGCGCTCGGTGTCGGCGCCTACGCCCTCGCCAAGACCACCGGCGGCGGTGGTGGCCGGGGCGGCGGGCAGGGCGCCGTGAACGTGCACGTCAACGTCACCAACCGCAACCGATGACCGGAGGAACCGCCATGGCCCGCCTGCGACTGCGCTTCACGCCCTGGCCCCGCCCCGCGATCGAACTCGCCGACACCCCCGACCCGAAGTGCTCCGACTGCGAGGGGCGCGGCGGGTGGGCCGAGGACTACGGCGACGACACCGGCGAGTACGCCGGAACCGAGTGGTGGCATTGCACCTGCTGGGACCCGGACCGCGTCCGGCGCCTGATGCGCGTCCCCGGCTGGATCGCCTTCCGCCTCTTCGGCTGGACCCCGCCCGTCTACTCCGGCGAGCCGCCGTTCTAGCCCCGGCCTGCCCGACCGGCCGTGCCACCTGCCCCCGCCGCAGCCAGCGCCGGGACGCGGGTGGTGCGGGGGACCGGACAGCCCGGACCCTCTGAGCTCTGGAGACGCCCCGTGTTCACCGCCCATCAGACGGCCTCCCAGCGCATCGGGAGCCGCATCCACCAGGCGGACGCCACCGCCTACGACGACAACTCCGCCGCCGGTCACCGGGCGTGGGTCCTGCTCGACGGCATCGGAGACCGCGCGCACACCGCCGCCTGGGTGGGCCCCACCGCCCTCAGGCTCGCCCGTCTGGCGGCCCGCCTCGGCAACCCCGGCGCCGCGATCCGGCAGATCCGGCCCGCCCTCCACGCCGACCGGGCCGACCTGGACCACCCGGAGGGCTGGCCGGCGGACGCCGCCGCGATCGTCGCCGTCCTCACCCCCACCGGCCGCCTGCACATCGCGTGGGCCGGAGACTGCCGCGCCTACCTCGCCGAGCAGGGCCGGGCCCACCTGCTCACCACCGACCACAACAACGCCACCAAGCAGCGCCGCGAGGGCCGCGAACCCGAGCCCGACGCCCACGACTACCTGACGTCCTCGCTGTGCTTCCTCACCGGCGCTGTCGAGGCCGTCACCGTGGGCTTCGGCCCCCGGCCGGGCCTGCGGCGCCTGCTGCTCGCCTCCGACGGCGCCTACCTGCCGCACGAGCACGCCGGCACCCTGCCCCCGCCCTCCCCGGACGGCACCCCCCGACACCGCGACGGGTCCGGCCTCCCCGCGCCCGTGCTCGCCGGCGCCCCCGAAGCCGTCGCCCAGCGCCTCACCGACCTCGCCGTGCGCACCGACCCCGCCGGGGCCGACAACGCCACCGCCATGGTCATTGACCTGCACCCCACCCGCTGACCCAACCGCCGAACAGCCCCGGACAGCACGAAGCCCGCACCAGCCGCCGGATCTTGGCAGAGAGACGGCTGGCGCGCGGCCGTGCATCCCTCAACGAGACGGGAACCAGCATGCCCGACTTCGACCGCTTCACGCTCGCGATCGTGGACGACATCCGCGACCGCGAGCAGGCCAGCGACGGCCACTCCCGCTACGGCGCCTACCTCGCCCAGCACGCCGACGACTTCCACGACGACGGCGAGCCGCTGCCCGCCGCCTGGTTCGCCGTCATGGCCTGGCGGACCGCGACCGCCCCGGTCATGACGCCCGGCTACGTGGCCGCGCGCTCCGACCTGCTCGACCTCGCCCCGGTCATCGACCCGAACGGCACCCTCCACCTGCGCGCCCGCGTCGCCCTGCGCCACCACCACCTCACCCACCGCCCCACCGGCCGGCCCGCGGACTGGGAGCGCAACCCCTGGGAGCGGACCGACGAGCCGTGGCCGCACCTCCTGGCGCCCTACCGCGACAACAGCCCCTCGCTGCTGGTCACCGCCGAGGTCACCATCCCCGTGCCCGCCGGCCACCTCGCCCCGCCGACCAGCGCCCGGCCCGGCCGCACCCTCACCCACGAGGCCAAGCAGGTGGTCACCGCGCTCGCCGCCCTCGCCAACAGCGCGCTCGCCCCGCTGGTGGACGACCTGCTCGGCGGAGCCCGGTGAGCGGGCCGGTCATCGGGTCGCTGTGCACCGGCTACGGCGGTCTGGACATGGCCGTCCAGGCCGTGTTGGGCGGGGAGTTGGCGTGGGTGGCCGACCCCGACCGCAGCGGACGGGGACCGGACCAGTGCGACGTTCGCCCGGGGCAACCCGACCCTGACCGGCGCCCTCCGGCCGGAACGGACTGGGGCCCCTACCGGCCGGCGATCCGCCGGTGGGAAGCGGTCCTCGGACGGCCCGCACCCCGGCCGACCGACGCTGCCGGGCGTCTGAACCCGGTCTTCGTCGAGTGGATGATGGGCCTGCCCGCGGGCCACGTCACCGCCGTCCCCGGTCTGACCCGCACCGCCCAACTCAAGGCCCTGGGCAACGGCGTCCTGCCCGACCAAGCCGCCGCCGCCCTCCACCACCTCCTCCACCGCGCCCAGAGCGGTGCCCCCGAAGCGCTCGGGGAGGCCGCGTGAACGGCCGAACCCCGCCGCTCGGCGACACCACCGGCCTGTGGCAGGCCGTGATCGCCGCAGCCGCCGGACGCTGCCAGTGCCGCGGCACCTGCGGCAAGAAGCACGACAAGGACGGCGGACGCTGCCCGGTCGTCCACGGGGGCTACGCCCGGCACGGCACCGGCCCCGTGGCCCTGCTCGCCGCCCCCGCCGACCCGGACGGTCTGCTGCTGCCCCCGCACCGCGCCGCCGCCCTGCCCAAGCGGGAGTTGGCCGCGTGGTGCCCGGCCTGCCACGACGCCACCCGCCGCCGCGCCCACGCCGCCCGGCAGGCCACCGCCGAGCCGACCGGGCCGGACGCCCTGTTCGACCTCTGACCCACCAGGAGGATCCTGTGTCCATCCAGTCCGTGACCTGTCACGTCGCCGTCTGCGACGTCTGCGGCACCGTGTTCGGCTCCGACCGCGACAGCGGATGCGCCGTCCACGCCACCACCCGCGACGCCGCCGTTGAGGCGGTCCACGCCGACCACGAGTGGCTGGTCACCACCGACGGCCGCGTCATCTGCCTGCTCGGCGACCCGGCCCACCAGGCCGCCCTCGACACGCTGCTGCCGCCCGCCCCCGAGGCCGTGTGCGACGGCCAGACCGCCCTCGACATCTGAACCTCTCCGCTTCGCCCGGGACCGGCCTGATTCGTCGGCCGGTCCCGGGCCCTTGATCGAAGGGATGTGCCGCATGACCGGTAACCCCCTGCTCGCCGCCGCGTTGAGGGCCGCCGGACGCGGCTGGCGGATCTTCCCGCTGGCGCCCGGCTCGAAGTACCCCGCCCTGCACGGGGAGAGCGACTGCCCCCGCACCGGCCCCTGCGCCGACGGCCACCTCGGGTGGGAGCGCCGCGCCACCACCGACCCGCAGGTGATCCACCGGACGTGGTCGCACGCCCCCTACAACGTCGGCCTGGCGTGCGGCCCGTCCAACCTGGTGGTGGTCGACCTCGACATGCCCAAGCACGCCCGCGACACCCCGCCCCAGCAGTGGGCCGGGCAGGGCATCACCGACGGCCGCGACGTGTTCGCCGCGCTCTGCGAGCAGCACAGCCAGCCGTGGCCGCAGACGTTCGAGGTCCGCACCGGACGGGGCGGCGCCCACCTGTACTTCACCGCACCCACCAGCACGGTCCTGCGCAACACGACCGGGGAGAAGGGGCAGGGTCTCGGGTGGAAGGTCGACACCCGCGCCGGCGGCGGCTACGTCGTCGCCCCCGGCAGCACTGTCAACCACCACCCCTACACCGTCGTCCACGACACCCCGCCCGCCCCGCTCCCCGCGTGGCTGCTCGGCCTGCTCACCCCCCGGCCCGCCCCGGCCGGAGTGGTGGTGGACGTAGCGGCGGTGCGCGCGAGGATCGGGCGCCTCGGCGCCTATGTGGAAGCGGCCGTGACCCGGGAGGCGGACAAGGTCCGTGAGACCGGTGAGGGCGGGCGCAACGATCGACTGTTCGCCTCTGCCGCCGCCCTCGGCCGCCTGGTGGCCACCGGCGCGCTGCCCGAGCAGGACGCCACGGACGCACTCCTCGACGCGGGCACCAGGGCCGGTCTGGGTGAGGCGGAGTGCAGGCGCACGATCGCCAACGGCCTGGCCCGGGGCGCCGGTGGCGTGGGGCGGGCCGCGTGAGCAACCGCCTTCCGTCCTGCGCCGAGGAGAAGCGCTTCTCCTCGGGGGATCGCCCGAGGCGGCGGGCCGAGTGAACGCCCCCGTCCCGCCGTCGCAGTCGCTGTTCACCGACGGGTGGGAGGACACCGTCCCGGACGTGTTCACCGCCGAGGTGCCGGTGTGGGAGGAGCCGATCCCGCTCGGCAAGGCCCGCGCCCTGCCCACGTTCCCCACGGACGCGCTGCCCGGGTGGCTCGGCGCCATGGTCGACGCCGTCGCGGAGGAGACCCAGACCCCCGCCGACCTCGCCGGCGGCATGGCGCTCGCGGCTCTGTCCACAGCCTGTGGAGGGCGGGCCGTGGTGTCCGTGCGCGGGCGCTGGCGCGAGCCGGTGAACCTCTACCTGGTCACCGCGCTGCCGCCCGGCAACCGCAAGTCGGCCGTCGTCGCCCTGATGAGCGCGCCCGTCCTCGCGGTGGAGAAGGCCCTGGTGGAGCGGGCGGTCGCCCGGATCGCCGAGGCGGAGGTGACCGCCAAGCTCGCCCGCGCCGCCGCCGAGAAGGCCGCCCACAAGGCCGCCAACGCGGACCCGGACCAGCAGGACCGGCTGACCGCCGAGGCGATCAGTCTGGCCCAGGCCGCCGAGCAGACCACGGTCCCGGTCCGGCCCCAGCTCATCGCCCAGGACGTCACCGCCGAGAACGCCGCGACCCTGCTTGCCGAGCAGGGCGGGCGCCTGGCGCTGATGTCCGCCGAGGGCGGTGGCGTCTTCGACATCATCGCCGGCCGCTACAGCGGCAAGCCCAACATGGACGTCTTCCTCCAGGGCCACGCCGGGGACATGCTCCGCGTCAACCGGCAGGGCCGCGAGGCCCAGTTCATCGAAGCGCCCGCGCTCACCATGGGCCTGGCCATCCAGCCCTCCGTGCTGGAGGACATCGCCAAGGTCCAGGGCTTCGACGGCCGCGGCCTGCTCGCCCGCTTCCTCTACGCCGTCCCCGAGTCCCTGGTCGGCTACCGCAACCTGGAGCCGGACACCGTCCCGGACCAGGTCGCGGACGACTACGCCGAGAGGATCCGCACCCTCACCCTGGCCATGGCCGAGTGGACGGACCCCGCCGTTCTCACCCTCAGCCCCGAGGCCGCCGCCGTCATGCTCGAACACCGCCGCGACATCGAGCACAAGCAGCGCCGCGGCGGCGTCCTGCGCCCGATCACCGAGTGGGCCAGCAAGCTCGACGGCGCCGTCGCCCGCATCGCCGGCCTGCTCCACCTCGCCGACCACCCCCACGACGGCTACACCAAGCCCATCAGCGCCGACACCCTCACCGCCGCCGCCCGCATCGGCGCCTACTACACCGCCCACGCCCTCACCGTCTTGCGTCGCGCGCTCTCCTGCTGGGCGTTCAACTTCGCCGAGCACCTGGCCGAGCCGCCTGAGGAGATCAGTTCCGCCCTGACCTGGGTGACCAAGAAGTCCATCCCGCTGGACCAGTTGGAGGACTCCGAGAACGTCCGCCTCGGCCTAGAGGCCATCGCCCGGCTGATGGACGGGAGCGTCGCCGCGGACACCACGCTCACCCGGAAGCGGATGGTGTTCAACAACGCCCTGCGGTACGCGGTCGAGCGTCGGCGCCTGCCCAGCAACCCGCTCCAGTTCGTCGACTGGACGCCGCCCGCCACGAGCGACGAGATCGACTTCCGGTGGGTGCCCAGCCCTGGGCAGGGCCGCGCGCTGCTGGAGGCCGCCGGGCAGGTCTCGGCCCGGGGAAAGCACCTGCGGGCGTTCTACGGGTGCATCTTGTACGCCGCCACGAGGCCGGCCGAGGCGACGAACCTGCGGCTCGTCGACTGCACCCTGCCGGACAGTGGGTGGGGCGAGCTGGTGCTCGGCAGCAGCTCGCCCCGGGTCGGGTCGCGTTGGACGAACGACGGTCAGTCGCACGAGGAGCGCGGCCTCAAGCGGCGGGCCCGGAACGCCACCCGGGAGGTGCCGATCCCACCTGTGCTGGTCCAGTTGCTCCGGGAGCACATCGACGCGTACGGGGTGACGCCGGACGGCCGGCTGTTCCGGGCAGCGCGTGGCGGGCGGCTGCTGACCAAAGAGACCTCAGCCGTCTGGAAGCGGGCCCGGGAGATCGCCCTCTCCCCGAGGGAAGTGAAGACCAAGCTCGCCGAGGTGCCGTACTCCTGCCGGCACACCGCTGTCTCCGGCTGGCTGGCGGCCGGGGTGGACCAGACCGAGGTGGCCCGGCGGGCGGGGCACAGCGTGGCGGTCCTGCTCCGGTTCTACGCGAAGGTCATCAACGGGCGGCAGGAGCGCGCGAATGGCCTGATCGAGCGGTTCCTCGACGGCGAGGAGCCCTCCTCGTAGGGCCCGGATCCGTTCCACAGGTGTTCCACACAGGGTGGTCCGGAGGGGCATCCGGGTGGGACAGCCCGGGACGGGATCGAAAAGGGCGGGTATCGGCCTGAAGTCGATACCCGCCCTGATCTGGGCGTTCTCCAACAGCGGAGAGCGTGGGATTCGAACCCACGGTACGGGGTCACCGCACGACAGTTTTCAAGACTGTTCCCTTAGGCCGCTCGGGCAGCTCTCCAGGCGGAGGTCAGCCTAACGGGTCCGGCGGGGTTCGGTGCACAGGGTTTCCGGGGCGGGTCGGGGGTCAGTTGTCGCCGACGCGGCTGCCGAGGGTGACCTTGGTGGTGGCGGTCTGGCCGTTGCGGGTGTACTCGACGTCCACGGTCTCGCCCGGCTTGTGCGTCCAGATCTTGCTGACCAGGGCGGGGCCGTTCTCGATCGGGCTGCCGCCGAGCTTGGTGATGACGTCGCCCGGCTTGAGGCCGGCCTGGTCGGCGGCGCCGCCCGGGGTGACGGCCGGCTGGCCCTGGACGTCGCGGGTCTGGATCTGCGCGCCGTCGCCCTTGTAGTCGTCGTTGCGCAGGACGTCGAGCTTGGCGTAGACCGGCTTGCCGGTCTTGATCAGGGTGTCGGCCACCCACTTGGCCTGGTTGATCGGGATCGCGAAGCCGAGGCCGATGGAGCCGGCCCGGCCGTTGCTGGAGGCGTTGGACTGGATCGCCGAGTTGATGCCGATCACGCCGCCGGCGGAGTCCAGCAGCGGGCCGCCGGAGTTGCCGGGGTTGATGGAGGCGTCGGTCTGCAGCGCGTTCATGTAGGAGGCCTGCGCGCCGGTCTCGTCGCCGGAGGCGACCGGGCGGTCCTTGGCACTGACGATGCCGGTGGTGACGGTGGACTCCAGGCCGTACGGGGCACCGATGGCGATGGTGGAGTCGCCGACGTTGACCTTGTCGGAGTCGGCCAGCGGAAGCGGCGTCAGCTTCTCCTTGGGCGGGTTGTCGAGCTTGATGACGGCGACGTCGTAGCCCTCGGCGCGGCCCAGCACGGAGGCGCCGTAGGAGCTGCCGTCGGCGAACTTGACGGTCAGCTTGCCGCCGCTGGAGGCGGGCGCGACCACGTGGTTGTTGGTGAGGATGTGGCCCTCGGTGTCGAAGACGAAGCCGGTGCCGGTGCCGGACTCGCCGTTGCCCTGGGCCTTGATGGTGACGACGCTGGGCAGCGCCTTCTGCGCGATGCCGGCGACCGAGCCCGGGGCGGGCTCGTTCTTCTGGGTGTTGTTGGCCTGGACGGTGGTGGAGCTGCGGTCGGCCTTGGCGCTCACCGATTTGCCGTCGCGGTCGGCGACGGACACGCCGACCGCGCCGCCGGCCACGCCGGCCACCAGGGCGACGGCCGCGACCAGGGCGATCAGGCCGCCGCGCTTCTTGCGCGGGCCGCCGGGGACCGGCGCGCCGGGGTACTCGCCCGGGTAGCCGAGCGGGCCGCCGGGACCACCGGGGGCCCCGGGCGCGCCCGGGGTGATGTCGTGGGCGGTGCCCCAGCCGCCGAGCGGCTGGCCGGCGCCGAACGGGTGGTGGTGCTGGCCGGTCGCGCCAGGGGCCTGCGGGGCGCCTGGGGCGGCGAACGGGTCGTGCGCGACGGGCGCCGGGGGCACCGGCGTGCCCGGGGCCGGGGTGGCGTACGGGTTGTCGCCGTACGGGGCGGGGGCCTGCGCGGCCGGGGCCGCGGGGGCGGCGGGCGGCAGGACCGGCGGCGGCGCGTCCAGGTACCCGGGCTCGGCGGCCGGGGCCGGCGCGGCGGGTGCCTCCGGGGCGCCGACCTTGCCGAACGCCAGCGTGGGCGTGAACCCGCCGGAGCCCCCCTCGGCGGGCGGCTGGGGCGGCTGGTCGACTGCGGGCGTCGGTGCAGAAGCGGGGGCGGGGCCGGCCGCAGACGGCAACGCCGGACCGTCAGAAGCGGAACCCACCACCCCCTGGCCGCCGGAGGGCTGCTCCCCCTGCGGCCCGGTGGACCCAACCTCGCGCTCGGTGCTCACGGACGACCTCCATAGCTGACAGGACCAACAACCATAGTTTTTCGCACACCCGATTCGATTGCCGTAAGGACCCTTCTGAAGAACTCATAAGAATCCTTAGCCGGGCCAGACGGCCGCCGAAGCGCCGTACCCGACACGACCCGTCTTGGCGTTCCCCCCGACGGCGACTAGCCTGTCGCTCCGAACTGACACGCGGGAGCTTGGACCGACCAGGCTGAGAGTGCGCCGGTCGACCGTACGCCACGGAGCTCGTGGGCGGCTGTCGAGGGGGCGCAGACCGCCGGAACCTGTCCGGGTAATGCCGGCGTAGGGAGAAATCGGCCATGCCGTCCGCTTCGTCATCCTCGTCCTCCGGCGCGCCCGCGTCCCGGAACGTCCCCCCGCCGCAGGACGCCGCGGGCACCGCTCCCGGTTCCCCCGACGGGGACACCGCGCGGACGGCCACCGCCGTCCTGGAGCCCCCGGCCCGCACCGAGGCGCCGCTGGTGCTGGACACCGAGCCGCCCCGCACGCTCGGCTTCCGCGACCACTTCGCGCTCTGGATGAACCTCGGCGTCTCGCTGATCGGCTTCACCACCGCCGCGACCGTGCTCGGCGCCGAGGGCGAGGAGCTGTCGCTGGCCGCCGCGGTGACCGCGATCGTGGCCGGCACCGTGGTCGGCACCGCGATGCTCGGTGTGGCCGCGCTGATCGGCGCGCGGACCGGCGCGCCCGCCATGGCGAACCTGCGCGGCCTGTTCGGCACCCGGCTGTCCTACGTGCCGACGGTGCTCAACATCGTCCAGTGCATCGGCTGGGGCGTCTACGAGCTGCTGACGATCGCGCTCGGCGCGCAGACCGTGACCGGCACCGAGGGCTACCGCTGGGTCTTCGTGGTGCTGGCCGGCGCGCTGACCACCGCGCTGACCATCTGGCCGCTCGGCGCCATCGCGGTGCTGCGCCGCTTCGTCGCCGCCGCGGTGGCGGTCGCGATGGTGTACTTCACCGTCCAGCTCGGCCGGCACGGCGTGCCGGACCCGGGTGCCGGCAACTGGCACGGCTTCCTGCGGGCGACGGACTCGATGATCGCGGTGTCGATCTCCTTCGTACCGCTCGCCGCCGACTACACCCGGCACTCGCGCACCCCGCGCTCGGCGTTCTGGGGCAGCTTCTCCGGCTACACGATGGCGCAGGTCTGGTGCTACGTGCTCGGGCTGATGGCGCTGCTGCAGGCGGACGGGAACCCGGAGCGGATCTTCGACTCCTTCCTGGGCGTCTGGGCCGGCTGGCTGTTCCTGCTGGTGCTGGTGCTGCGCGAGACCGACCAGTCCTTCGCCAACGTCTACTCGACCGCGATGTCGATCCACAACCTGCTGCCGAAGGTCGACCGCCGGGTGCTGACGGGCGGCACCGGTGTGCTGATCACCGTGCTCGCGCTGCAGATCACCGCGTTCACCGACTCCTACTACGCCTTCCTGGGGCTGATCGGCTCGGTCTTCGTGCCGATGTTCGCGGTGCTGGCGGTCGACTACTTCCTCGGCGCCGGGCGGCGCGGCTGGGACCTCTCCGCCGACGCGCCGTCCCGCTGGCTGATGCTGCTGCCGTGGGCGCTGGGCTTCGCCACCTACCAGCTGATCGCGCCGACCGCGGTGGCCGGCTGGTGGACGGACCTCTGGACCTCCGCGCAGGAGGCGCTGCACTTCACCCCGCAGGAGTGGACCTCGGCCTCGCTGTTCGGCTTCCTGGTGCCGGCCCTGGCCACCTGGGCGCTCACCCCGCTCACCCGGGCCCGCGGCGCCGTCGCGCGCTGACCCGCTCCGCGGGCGCCGAGGCGGAGGCGGACACGGAGGCGAAGACGGCCCCCCCGGGTTGGGACCGTCTTCGCCTCCGCTTCACTTGCGCGGCCTATCGTGTACGGCGTGACCAGCCCTGATGTCTCGCCCGTGACGGCCCGCACCGCACCGCCCGTCCAGGTGATCGCCCACCGCGGTTCCTCGTACGCCCTTCCCGAGCACACCCTCGCCGCCTACCGCCAGGCGCTCACCGAGGGGGCGGACGCCCTGGAGTGCGACGTGCGGGTGACCGCCGACGGGCAGCTGGTCTGCGTGCACGACCGGCGGATCGGCCGGGTCTCGGACGGCCGGGGCACGGTGTCCGCGATGACCCTGGCCGAGCTGGAGGCGCACGACTTCGGCGCCTGGAAGACCGGCCGGCCGAGCGAGGACCCGGAGCTGCGCGGGGTGCTGCGGCTGGAGAGCCTGCTGGAGCTGGTGGTGGACTGCGGGCGTCCGGTGGACCTCGCGATCGAGACCAAGCACCCGGTGCGGTTCCGCGGCCGGGTGGAGTCCGAGCTGCTGCGGGTGCTGGACCGGTTCGGGATCGGCGGCGCGGGCGGTGGCGGTGGCGCGGGCGGTGGCGGCGCGGGCGGCCACGGCGTCAACGCCCGGATCATGAGCTTCTCCTCGCTCGCGCTGGCCCGGGTGGCGGCGGCCGCGCCGCAGTACCCGCGGGTGTTCCTGTTCGAGCGCGGCCTGGTGCTGCGCGGACGGCTGCGCCCGGGCGCGCCGCTGCCGGGCGGGGCGCGGATCGCCGGTCCCGGCATCGAGCTGGTGCGGGCCCGGCCGGGGTTGGTGACCAGGCTGCGCGAGCTGGGCCACCAGGTGCACGTGTGGACCGTGGACGAGCCGGCCGACGTCGAGCTCTGCCTGGAGCTCGGGGTGTCGGCGATCATCACCAACCGCCCGGCGGAGGTCCTGGCCCAGCTCGGCCGCTGAGCCCGGACACCGGAGCCGTCGCCCGGAGCCGTCGCCGGACCCGCCGGCAGACCCGGTGGTAATCGCGGGGTACGTGGTACCGCTGTGGTGAACCGTTCAACCACCATCGGCCGTTGATCGGCTTGGTAGGGACTCAAACCTTTCGGCGACGATTTCTGCCGCAATTCATACAGTTTCACGACGCAGGGTGAGCGTCGAATCACCTCTCGCGCACCGACGGTGGACGGCCGTCAAATGTGCGCGAGGGATCGCCGCACGGTCGTTTCCGACGTATTGCCAAGGGGCATCCATCCCTCGGCATACGCTGAAGGAGGTCCGGGGGTGGCGTTGATGGTGGCGCGTGAAGTGCCGACTTCATCGACCATGGCAGTGCCGCACGGCCCAGCGAGTGTCGGGGTCGCACGGCGCCGGCTGCGTCGAGATCTGGGAGACCGCGAGATACCGGAACCGGTCATTGATGATGCGGTTCTGATCCTTTCCGAACTTTTGAGCAACGCTTGTCGCTACGCCCGACCGTTGGGCCCGCTGCCCGCGCTCGGCCGGGGCGCCCGCTCCGGGGCCGTCGAACCGCTGTTGGTCGGCGGACCGGCCCGGACCGGCGGGAGCAGCAAGCAGGCCGCCGCGGCGGGCGAGGCCGGCGAGGACGCCGGCGGCGTCCTGGTGCGCTGGCAGATGCACGCCGACGGCGTGCTCACCCTGGAGGTCACCGACGGCGGGGCGCAGACCCGGCCGTCGCCGTCCAGCCCCTCGCTGACCTCGCACGGCGGCCGCGGGCTGAGCATCGTGGACCAGCTGGCCAGCGACTGGGGCGTGCGCGACGCCCCCGGCGAGGTGACCGTGTGGGCGGCGCTGCCGGCCCGCGCCCGGCACGCCCGGCGGACCGGCGGCGGACACCACGCCGACGGACACCACGGTGGTGGGCAGCACGGCGGTGGGCACCACGGCGGTGGGCACCACGGCAACGGCCGCCACACCGGCTGACCGGCCGCGCACCGGACCGGCGGGCGCGGGCCGGGCTGCCCGCGCCCCGGCGCACGCCACGCGCCCGGGGAACGTCAGTAGGCTGCCGGGAGCACAACACCACCGTTCCCGGGAGAGCCGCACCATGGGCAAGAAGGCCGCCAAGAAGGCGCCGCAGCGCACCCAGTCCACCCCTGCCGTCACGGGCGAGATCCCCGTGGTCGGAGCCCGCGAGGACTGCCCCTGCGGCTCGGGCCGCCGCTACAAGGCCTGCCACGGCCGCGAGGCCTCGCACGCCGTCCAGGAGCTGGTGCACCGCCCGTTCGAGGGCCTGCCGGGCGAGGCGGACTGGGTGGCGCTGCGCGAGCTGGTGCCCGCCGCCACCGTGCCGCTGACGCTGGCCGCCGGGGTGGCCGGGGACGCCGCCGGCGAGGTGCCGTCGGTCACCCTGGCCACCGTGCTGCCGCTGGCCTGGCCCGCGCTGCGCCGCCAGGACGGCTCGATCCTGCTGGGCCTGCAGACCCAGTCGTCCTCCGGCGACCTGAGCCGTGACCTCGCGGACGCCCTGGAGCTGGCGCTGGCCACCGAGCCGGGCACCCCGGTGCCGGCCCGCCGGACCGTGCCGGGCGGCCGCCGCCTGCAGGACCTGCTGGACGGCGCCGCCGCCTTCGAGCCGACCGTGCACACCGGTTTCGAGTTCTGGCTGGAGGACGCCGAGACCGCCACCGGCGAGGTGGCCGCCTCGCTGGAGCGCGCCAACGCCTCGGCGATCCCCACCGAGAAGCTCGCCGGCGTCGACGCCGCCTACTGGTGCGGCACCCCGGACAAGAACCACCTGCGCTGGGTGATGACCGTCCCGGAGGAGCAGCTGCTGGACGCGCTGGCCCGGCTGACCGCCGCCGAGCAGTCCGCGATCGGCCCGGACACCCGCCTGGTCGGCTCCTTCCGGGCGCACGGCCTGACCGTGCCGGTCTGGGACCTGCCGATCGAGATGACCGCGGCCGACTGCGAGAAGCCGGCCGCGGAGTTCGCCGAGCGCCTCGCCGCGACGCTCGCCGACCCGGCCCCGCTCACCGCCGACGAGCGGCGGGCCCGGGCGAACCTGGTGAACCGTCAGGTCACCCTGAACTAAAGGCGGGACGCAACGCCGGGACACACCCGGCGGATCGGCGTGATACGCGTCACATTGTCGCCCGCAACCCGCAATTTCCGGGCTGCGAGGGCGTCTTGGAAATTGGCGCGGGCGCGGATCCTTGTTACTGTCTAAAGAGTCCGGTCGCTGGTGCATCCCCCGTCGCCAGCGGCCGGATCTTTTGTTTTCCGAACGCCCCACGCCGGGGCCGGTCGGCCGTGCCCGATCAGTACGCCGACGACGGATCGTCAGTATGCCGAGCGGCCGCTGTCCAGTTGGACCGCCGCCGCCACCAACTCGCCCAGCAGCGGCTCGACCTGCGGCAGCCAGACCTCGCCGTCGGCACCCCGGCCGGGCGGCAGCACCCAGCGCACCCGGTCGCCGTCCCCGCCGCCGGGCGGCAGCGGCAGGAAGCCGCCGACCCCGTGGTAGCGCAACGATCCGGGCACCCAGGGGAGTTGGACGAGCATCTCGCCGAGCGCGTCCAGCGAGTAGGGGGCGACCAGCATCGCGTAGCGGCCGGGCATCGCCAGCACCGGGCCGAGCCGCAGCCGCAGCGCCGCCAGGTAGGCGAGCGCGCGGGCACCGGCCGCCGCCGGGAGGCTGACCGCGCAGACCGTCCGCCCGGTCGCCACCAGCACCGGGGCGTCCGGGCAGCGCCGCTCCCACCACCAGCGCACCATCCGGGCGTCGGTGGTGGCCGCGAGCAGCGGCGGGTCGTGCGGGTGGGCGCCCGGCACCGGGCAGTCCGGGTCGCCGCAGGAGCAGTGTCCGTCGGCGAGCAGGACGGTGCCGGGGACGACGGGCCAGCGGTGCCCGCCGGCGGCCGTCAGGGCCCCGGCCAGCCGGGCCGCCCGGGCCGCCGACCGGCCCCTCGGGTCGTCGCGCAGTGGGTTGTCACGCATTGGCACCCGTTCCTTTCCGTGACCGCTCGGTGGCTCCGCCCGCGGTCGCCGGACCGGCCGCCGCCGCGCGTCCGGGGACGCCGGACCGGCCCGCGAAACCGGACGGAGGGAACCGGCCGGGAGCCGGGTCGGAACGGACCGGGGGCCGGGCCGGGGCCGGGCTGCGGGCGGGGCGTACGGCGGAACGGACGGCGGTGCGACAACGGCGCGGGCCTGGAGCACGCGGTGGAGCACGATGTGAAAGGGCCGTGGAATAGAACAGCCCTTGGAACGAGAATCCCGTATGCGACCGGATGGACGCCGCCCGGCCGCGGTTGGTTCCACCGTACGAGTGAGTCGCTTCCGGCCGACCCGGCCGGCCGGCGCCAGGGGCATACGATCCGGACGGCCGCCGGTGCCGTCCCCCCGGTTCTGCCCGTTCGCCGACCGCTCCATGCCCGACGGGCGGCCGGGGCACCGTGTCCCGCCGGACTGCGGCGCAGTCGACCGGCGCGCGCCGAACGGAACGCGCCCCCGGCCGGGCCGCTCCGGCGCGGAACGGGCCATCTGCCTTGTCATGGCTCTGGACATGCCCCGAATGGCCTGTGTAGAAGTGGTGGCATTGCTGTCGATCAATGACGAGTAGTAGCGAATCGAGGCGAAACGCGCCCTTTTGGCCGTGCTCGCTCCTAACGGCCGTACCTGGGGGTTCCGCATGATCCGCGTGACACGCACCACCGCGTCAGGAGTGGCGGCATGACCGAGTCCCACCCACCGTCGACGTCCTCCGAGCCGGCCGAGCCCGGCGGCACCAGCGGGCTCTCCGTGCTCGATCCGCCGGGCTTCCACGAGCCGGCCGCGCCCGCCGGACAGTCCGCCGGCCGGCCGGACGGGCCGCAGCAGGGACAGCCGGACGGCGCAGCGCCCGGTGAGCTGCCGGGCGGCGGCGAGGGCGCGAGCCGCGCCGCGGGCGCCCCCGGCGCATCCGACGGCGCACGGCCCGCCGCCTCCGCCACCCGCGTGCAGGACCGTTTGGCCGGACGCCTGTCCGATTTCACCAGCCTGCACGAGCACACCGCGCGGCTCGCCCGCGCCCGCGGCCTGTCCGCCGCCCTGGACGCGGTGCTCGCCTCCGGCGCCGCGCTGCTCGGCGCCGGCCGCGCCCTGCTGGTCACCGCGCTGCCCGGCGGCGGCCCCAGCCAGCCGGTCGGCCTCGGACTGGACCGCGCCAGCCTCGGCGCGCTGGAGACCGTCCCGACCGACCAGAGCCTGCTCGCCCGGCTGCTGCGCGAGCACGACCGGCCCGTCGAGCTGCAGTCGCACGACCTCGCCGGCGATCCCGCGATCGGCGCCCGGCTGCGCGAACTGGCCGGCCACCTCGGCCTCGGTGGCTGCTACGGCCTGCCGCTCGCCACCGAGGAGGACGGCCCGCTGGCCGCCGTGCTCTGGTTCTACGACCGGCCCGCCGCCCCGACCGAGCGCCAGCGCGAACTGGCCCGCCGCTACTGCGAGGTGGCCGCCCCGCTGCTGGCCAAGCAGCTCGACGCGGAGAAGGTCCGGCGCACCACCGAGGCGCTGCGCCGCGGCCTGCTGCCCGACCACCTCCCCCAGCCGGCCGGCCTGCGGCTGGCCGCCCGGCTCGTCCCGGCCGGCCTGGACCGCTCCTGCGGCAGCGACTGGTACGACGCCATCCCGCTGCCGGACGGCACGGTCGGCCTCACCGTCGGCTCGGTGTCCGGCGACGGCCCGGGCGCCGGACCGGGCTCCGCCCCCGGCGCGGCCGCCGCGATGGGCCGGGTGCGGGCCGCGCTGCGGGCGTACGCGGTGCTGGAGGGCGAGGACCCGGTGTCCGTCCTGGGCGACCTCGAACTGCTGCTGAAGACCACCGAGCCGGCCCGCACCGCGACCGCCGTCTACGCCTGGGTGGAGCCGGAGGGACGGCGGGTCACCCTGGCCGGGGCCGGACACTGCCCGCCGGTGCTGGTCACCCGGTACGGCGCCGAGTTCGTGGAGACCTCGCTCTCCGCGCCGCTGGGCGTGCTCTCCTGCTGGGAGGCGCCCGGCGTCGAGTTCACCGCCGAGCGCGGCGACACGCTGCTGCTCTGCACCGAGGGACTGGCCCGCCGCTTCGGCCCGACCCTGCACGCCGGGCAGGCCAATCTGCGCCGGGCCGCCGCCGACGCCCCGCGCGACGTGCGGATCGACCCCGACCGGCTCTGTGCCCACCTGGTGGCGGTCGCGGCGGAGCAGGAGGCGGCCGGCGCCGGGGGCGTCCCGGCCAACGACGACCTGACGCTGCTCGCCGCGCGCTTCGAGTAGCCCGGCCCGGCCGGTTCGAACGGACCCGGCGAAGGCCCGAACGGGTGAGCGGCCGGGCGTCCGTACCATGGACGCACGGCCGCCCACCTGTGTCGCGATCCGACACGCCCCGGGCGGCACCACGCGCAAGGAGGCGACGTACGTGACCGAGGACCGCACCCCCGCGGTGGCCGAGAACCCCGAGGCCGTCGGCGGCGACGAGGAGCCGCAGCAGTACAAGGGCCGCAAGAACGGCCTCTACTCCAAGGTCTCCGACGAGCTGGCCGCCTCGATGAAGTCCGGCTGGGCCGACACCGAGCTGCACGGCCTGGCCCCGGTCCCGCAGGCCCCGTACGCCGCCGAGCGCCGCGCCAAGCTGTCCGCCGCCTTCCCCGGCGAGCGTCTGGTCGTCCCGGCGGGCACCCTCAAGGTCCGCTCCAACGACTGCGACTACGCCTTCCGCGCCGCCAGCGAGTACGTGCACCTCACCGGTGACCAGACCGAGGACGCCGTCCTGGTCGCCGAGCCCGCCGGCGACACCGGCCACACCTTCCACCTCTACCTGCTGCCCCGCTCCGACCGCGAGAACGGCGAGTTCTGGCTCGACGGCTACGGCGAGCTGTGGGTCGGCCGCCGGCACAGCCTCACCGAGCAGGAGCAGCTGCTCGGCCTGCCGGTCCGCGACGTCCGCAAGGCCGCCGACGAGCTGGCCGAGCGCGCCGCGGACGGCGTGCCGACCCGGATCGTGCGCGGCTACGACGCCGGCCTGGAGGCCGCGCTCGACGCCGCCCTGGACGCCGGCAAGGACGCCGAGTTCAAGGAGTTCCTGAGCGGCCTGCGGCTGGTCAAGGACGAGTGGGAGATCGGCGAGCTGCGCGCCGCCTGCGCCGCCACCGTCAAGGGCTTCACCGACTGCGTGCGCGAGCTCGGCCAGGCCGTCGCCACCTCCGAGCGCTGGATCGAGGGCACCTTCTGGCGCCGCGCCCGGGTCGAGGGCAACGACGTCGGCTACGGCTCGATCTGCGCCGCCGGCCCGCACGCCACCACCCTGCACTGGGTGCGCAACGACGGCGAGGTCCGCCCCGGCGAGCTGCTGCTGCTCGACGCCGGCGTGGAGACCAGCACCCTCTACACCGCCGACGTCACCCGCACCCTGCCGATCAACGGCCGCTTCGACGAGCTGCAGCGGAAGATCTACGACGCGGTGCACGACGCGCAGGAGGCCGGCATCGCGGCCGTGAAGCCGGGCGCCCGGTTCCGCGACTTCCACGACGCCTCGCAGCGGGTGCTCGCCGAGCGACTGCTCGCCTGGGGCCTGCTGGACGGCTCGGTGTACGACGTGGAGAAGGTCCTGGAACTGGGCCTGCAGCGCCGCTGGACCCTGCACGGCACCGGCCACATGCTCGGCCTGGACGTCCACGACTGCGCCCACTCGCGCACCGAGGAGCACGTCGACGCGCTGCTGGTGCCCGGCATGGTGCTCACCGTCGAGCCCGGCCTCTACTTCCAGCAGGACGACCTGACCGTCCCGGAGGAGTACCGCGGCATCGGCGTCCGGATCGAGGACGACATCCTGGTCACCGCCGACGGCAACGAGAACCTCTCGGCCGGCCTGCCGCGCCGCGCCGAGGACGTCGAGGCGTGGATGGCCTCGCTGGCCTGAGCCGGCGGGCACCGCGCCCGAGCCGCCGGCGGTCCGGCCCCCGAGCAGTGGGGGCCGGACCGCCGGCGGCGTCTTCAGGGGAGGGGCGCGGTGAGGAGGTTGAACCCCGGGTAGACCACGACCGGTGCGGCGTCCTGGCCGTCCCCCTTGGCCCCCAGCAGCACGGCGAAGTCGTTCATGCCCTCGGGCCGCCAGTCGTCCGGCACGCTGAACTGGAACGTGAAGGCCGTCGACTCGCGCGGCTTCACCAGCCGCTCCAGCAGGGTGGTGTCGACCATCAGCTGTCCGTTCCCGTCCAGCGCGGCCGGCAGGGTGCGCAACCCCTCGATGCCGGAGCCGTACCGGGCCTGGACCACGATCTTGGCCGCGTCCTTCCCGTTCAGCCGGACGGTCGGGACCACCGAGGCCAGCGGCGCCGCCCCCGGATTGCGGACGGTCATCGTGACCACGCCGAGCGCCGTCTTCTCGACGTTGATCGCCGGTGCCTTCCGGGCGCTGGCGGGGGCCCTGCTCAGCCGCAGCGCCGTCAGCGTCGACGCCTCCTCGGCCCGCTTCGCGGTCGGCAGCACGGCCAGGGCCTGGAGCAACAGCGTCCCCTCCGCGCTGTCGATCGCCGGGTCCAGCCGGTAGCGGACCGTTTGGACGGCCCCCGGGGCCAGCGCGAACGCCACCGGATCGCCCGAGGTCAGGTAGGCGCCCGTCGCCTCGGTCAGCGGGACCTCCGTCCAGGTGCCGCCCGCGTCCTCGCGCTGCAGCCGGCCGCGCACCGTGCGGTCGGTGCCGACCGGGTCGGCGAGCGCCCGGACCGCCACCACCGGCGCCACCGCCTCGTAGGACTCCTGGGTGGTGTTGCGCCAGCTCACCGAGAAGGTCACCAGCTCGCCGCCGGCGATCGCCTCCGCCCCCGCCAGGCCGTCGAAGCTCACCTCGATGCCCTGGGACGGGCGGGCCACCCCGGTACCGGCCGTGCCCGGAGCGGGCGCGGCCCCGGACGGTGCCCCGGGTGCCGCGTCTGACTGCTCCGGGGAGCGCGCCGACCCGCCGCCCGTCCCGCCCCCGCCGCCGGCGGTCCCGCCCCGGCCCGGGGCGGACCCCTGCCCCGCGGCGGGGTCCGGGGAGTCCTGCGGGGAGCCCCCGGGCGGCGCCCCGGCCGGGACGCCGAGCGCGTCGGAGGGCTGCGCGGTCGGCGACAGCGGGTCCGTGCCCCCGGACGGGTCCGGGCTGGCGCTCATCGTCGCCGCCGGGGCGTCGCCGCGCCGGTCGGCGAGCGTGTCGGTGGGGATGGTGAGCACGCCGATGAGCGTCGCCGCGGCCAGCCCCATCAGCGGCAGGCCCATCAGGTAGGCGGGCCGGCGCCGCATCCGGGGCCCCTTCGGCGGGTCGGCCGGACGCAGGTCCTGGGTGGTGATCCGGGCGGCGCGGGCCGCCATCGCCTCCCGGAGCAGACACTCCACCGGGGAGTCGCCGCCGGGACCGGTACCGCGGCCGGCGCCGTTCTCCCCGCCGGCCCCGCCGCCGCGCTCCGCGCCCACCGTGGGGCGCCGGTAGTCGCTCATCGGGCGTTCTCCAGCTTCTTCTCCAGGGCGTCCAGGGCCCGACTCGCGGTGGACTTCACCGTGCCGCGGGACACCGCGAGGATCTCCGCGATCTCCGACTCCGACAGGTCGGACCAGTAGCGCAGCACCAGGACCTCGCGCTGGCGCGGGGTCAGCTCCTGCATGGCCACCAGCACCCGGCGGTGCTCGTCGTTCAGGACGGCGTGGTCCTCCGCCGACGGCGCGTCCGCCTCGTGGGGCGGTACGTACTCGCGGGCGGTGCGGCGGCGGCGCAGCACCGACCGGGCGCCGTTGACCACGGCGGTGCGCAGATAGGCCAGCGCGTTGTCCAGATCGTCCAGCTGCTCTCCGTGCCGCTGGTAGAGCTTGGCGAAAGCTTCCTGCACGACGTCCTCGGCCTGGTCCTGATGGTCGACCAGCAGCACCGCGAGGCGGACCAGGCTGAGCCGGTGGGTGAGATAGAGGTCGGTCAGCGTCGGCCCGGCCTCGCGGGAGCGGCCGCCGCCGGGCAGCAGGCGGAACCCGGCGCGGCGCCGGCCGGCCGACTGCGCGGCGACCGGCACGTCGAGCACCTCGCCCGGGTCCTGCACCTCCCGGGCGCCGAACAGCAGCGTCACCAGCCCACGCAGGGTGGCCCCGCGCCCCTGGGCGGCCCGTGAGGCCGGCCCGATGGCCATGGACATCCGTCTTCGCTTTCCCCCCGACGGCGGTCCGGTTCCACCCCGGTGCGTCAGGACATCGTCATCGGTCGCCCCGGCCCGTCCGGGCCCGGTCGGATCGTCGTCGGCGAGCGGCCGGCCGTCAGGAGGACAGGCGCACGTGCGCCCTGCGGGTCGGCAGGGCCTGGCCGTCGACACTGTGACCGACCGTCAGGTCGATGCCCATCCAGGCCAGCCATCCGGTCGGCACGGCGATCCGGAAGCGGTAGACGGCGCTCTCCCCCGGGCCGAGCACCCGGGAGAGCCCGGCGGTGTCCAGCGGGACCGGGCCCCCGGCGCCCGCGGTGGCCTGGAGGCGGCGCCACTCGCCGTCCACCAGCACCTCGGTGATCAGGGCCTCCGGCCCCGGGCCCTGTCCGGTGGCCTGGGTGCGCGGGTCGGGCACCGCCAGGGCGGGTGCGACGGTGTGGCTGGCGAAGCCGTCCACATTGGTCAGTTCCACCCGCACCTCGGAGGGGACCCGGCCCATCGCCGCGTCCGTCGGCCTGGTCACCGACAGCTGGACCGGCTGGGCCACCGTCACCTGCAACCGGGCCTCCGTACCGCCGACCCGCACCGCCCTGGCGCCGCGGCCGATCCAGCCCTCGGCCGAGATCGGCAGCCGGCCCGCCATGCCGCCGGAGGCCAGGGTCAGCCGGTAGCGGACCGTCCGGCGTTCCCCGGGGTCGAGCGCGAAGGTGCCCTGCTGGGGGCCGGTGCCCACGCCGACCTGGTCCAGCTTGACCTCGCGCCACTCGTCGAGGTCCTTGCGGTCCAGCATGCCCTTGGCCGTCGTACCCGGGCGGGCGACGGCGGCCGGGTAGTCGTACGGGAGCACCCGCACCACCGGGACGACCTCGTCGTAGCGCATCGGGGTGGTGTTGGTCCAGGTCACCTCGAAGTCGACGTAGCTGCCGTCGGCGCGGGCCTCCCAGGTGCCGCCGAGCGGGCGGATCGCGACGTCGACCTGCTCGCCGACCGCGAGGGGCGGCACCTCCGGCCAGACCGGGGAGCCGCCGGGCTTGGGCAGCGCCCCGCCGGCCGGGGCGGACGGGGTGGCGGACGGCGTGGAGGACGGGCCCGGAGTGGCCGTGAGGACCGTCGTGGCGTCGGCCGGGAGTCCGTCCGCGTACCCGGCCGGGACCAGCACCGGTGCGAACACCGGTGCGGACCCCTCGGCCACCGGCGCGGCCAGCGCCGACCTCATCGAGGCCCCCGACGGCGCCACCCCCGTCGGCACCGGACCCGTCGGCACCGGGCCCGTCGCGACCGCTCCGGCCGGCAGCACCTCCACCGGAACCGGCCGCACCGCCCGGACCGGGCCGGCGCCCGCGCCGCTCTCGGCGGGGAGCAGCGCGTAACCGGCCGCCCCGGCGACGACGGCCGCCAGCGGAACGGTCCTGACGAGACGCCGGACAGTGGACGGGCGCATGGTGGGTTCCCCGTGGTAGTCGGACTCTGCCTCTGCGGCGAGGCCCGGCACCGGCGCGGTGGTGACCCGCGCCGGATCGGCCCTCACCCTCTCAGACGTCCGAGTCCCGGCGAGGTTGCAGGGTGTTCGAAGAAAATTTCGTACTGTCCGGAACGACCGTACGACCTCCGTGGCGCGGCCGTCCCGCCGTGGCTACGCCTGCTCGCCGGTACGCCGGGCCGCGTTGGCGAGCATGGCGTCGTGCAGCCACCGCGCCAGACCCGGGGCGAGGTCCTCGTAGACCTGCGTGAAGCGCGGGTCGGCGACGTACATCCCGGCGATGCCGCGGTGGATCTCGAAGGTGCAGTCGTAGAAGTTCCGGCAGATGTGCTGCCGGTGCTCCTCGGCGAGGTCGGTGGCCCGGCCGCCGTCGGCGGGCTCGCCGGCGGTGAAGGCCTCCACCAGACGGGCGTTGAGCCCGTCCGTCTCGACCTTGATCCGCTCCCAGTCGGCCTTGTCGTACCCGCCGGTGCGGCGCTGGGACTCCGTCCAGGCCGCGGTGTCGCCCCAGCGCTGCTCGGCCTCGGTCTCCCACTCCTCGCGGTAGTTCTCGCCGAAGAGCTCGAACTTCTCCTCCGGGGTCAGCTGGATCCCCATCTTCTCTGCCTCCATGGCGTGTTCGACGGCCGCGGCCAGTTTCTGGAGATGGGCGATGCGGTCGGTCAGCAACCGGTGCTGGCGCCGCAGGTGCTCGCTCGGACTCACCGAGTCGTCGTCCAGGACGGCCGCGATCTCCTCCAGGGAGAACCCGAGTTCGCGGTAGAACAGGATCCGCTGCAGCCGTCCGAGGTCGGCCTCGTCGTACCGGCGGTAGCCGGCCCGCGTGCGGCCCCGGGGGGACAGCAGGCCGATCTCGTCGTAGTGGTGCAGGGTGCGGACGGTCACCTTGGCGATCCTCGCCACGGCACCGACCGGGTACCCGTCCCCGGTGTCCATCCGGGTCCTCCCTCCGTGCTGACCACGACCCTCCCGCCTCCCGTTGCGTGAGGGTCAAGCCGGTTCCGGCGCGGATCAGGCCGCGGCCGGCTCGCGGTCGGTGCGCCGCCGTGCGCCGGCCTGCCGGGCGACCCGCCGGGACCCGTCACCGCCCCGGCCCCGCTGCCGGGTGGGCCAGAGCAGCACGTACCCGGCCGAGACCACCACGAAGGCGAGCCGGACGAAGCCGCGCGCCGGGTCGGACGGCAGGAACAGCGTGCCGCCGTACAGGGCGACCAGCGCGATCCAGCTCCACCACGGCACCAGCCGCCGCTGCCCGACCGTGTCCCAGAGCAGCGTGCCGAGCAGGACCGACGCGGAGTAGTACGTGTAGACGCTCGGGTCGAGCAGGATCCGGGCGTCCGCGCCCAGCAGGACGACGGCCGGCCAGCGTCCGCGCCAGACCGCCAGGCTGCCCAGCCCCAGGCCGAGCGCGAACTGCGCCGGGCGGTCCCACCACGGCGTCGCCGGATCGGTCACCCCGAACCAGCGCAGCGCCGAGGCGGGCTGGTTGGGGATGGTGAACTTCGCGGCCGCCATGGTGTTCAGGTCGCCCAGGTAGAACGGCAGCCAAGCGACGGCGACGAGTCCGACGAACCAGAGCGCCGTCCGCGGCCATCCGGCCCGGGGCAGCGCGAGGATCAGCGGGGCGAACGCCAGCGCCCACGGCTTGGAGTCCACCGCCAGCGCCAGGTGGACGCCGACCAGGGCGGCCCGGCCGCGGCTGACCTCGTACGCGGCGAGGGTGGTGAAGAACAGCGCCAGCACGTCGTCCAGGTGCGCGAAGCGGACGGACACCTCGACCCACATCGGGATGAACGCCAGGCCGGCGATCAGCAGCCGCTGCTGGAGCCGGCGGTGGTTGGTGCCGGTGCCCAGGTAGTGGCGGGCGGCGGTGCGGCCGACCAGGACCAGCATCGCCAGGCCCAGGCCGGACATCACCGCCTCGGCCAGCAGTTGGCCGGTGTGCGGCGGGAACGGGTCGAAGAGCCGGGCCACCGCCAGGCTGACCGGTCCGATCTGCAGCTCGGGGTGGTCGGCGTAGAGCGCCAGGCCGCCGTCCGGACGGTCGCTGAAGAGCAGTTCCTCGCCCTGGCGCAGGTAGTGCCAGGAGAAGCCGCCGCTCGGCTCGACCAGCAGGAACCAGAGGACCGTCCAGGCGAGCAGCAGCACATGGTGTCTGCGGACCGGCAGGCCCGCGATCCGGCCGGTGGCGGCCTCGTGGTCCCTCTCGACGCGCGCCGCGCGCCTCGACCGTCCCGGCCCTGCCGAGCGCTCCGCGCCCCGTCCCCGCACCCCGTTACCTCGCCTGCCGTGTCGGCCCCCCGGGCCCGTCCCTCGGAGGCCCCAGGGGGCTCATCCTAGGCACGGCCGGGGCGGCGGACGGAACCGCCCGTGCCCCCGGTGGGCCGGGGACACGGGCGGCTGCGGTGTGACGCGCCGGCCGGGCTCAGCCCTGCTGGGCGGCGCGGCGGCGGCGGAGCACCACCAGGGTGCCGACACCGGCCGCGAGGACGGCGCCGCCGGCGATCGCGATGCCGGTGGTGTTGTCACCGCCACCGGTGGTGGCCAGGGCCTTGTCCGCGTTGGCCCGCGCCTTGACGACGGCCTCCGGGGTGATCGGCAGCGGCGCGATGGCCGGGACCTTCACCGGGAAGTCGATCGGCTGCCGGCCGCCGGTCTCCTCGTCGTCCGGGGTGCCCCCGGGAGCGGGGGTCGCCGGGGCGGTGCCGGCGGGGGCGCTCGGCGAGCCGCTCGCACTGGCGCCGCCCGTCGCGCTGGGCGAAGCGCTCGGCGACGCGCTCGACGAAGCACTCGGCGAAGCGCTGCCCGACGGCGTCGTCGTCGCGCTCGGCGTGGCACTCGGCGTGGTGGTGGCGGTCGCGGTCGCCGACGGCGTCGCCGTGGCGGACGGCTCGGTGGTCGCCGACGGGCTGGTGCTCGTGCTCGGCGTGGCCGTGGCACTCGGGCTGCCGGTCGCCGTCGCGGTGGCGGACGGCGTACCGGTCGCCGACGGCGAGGTGGTGGCCGACGGGCTGCCGGTCGGCTTCACGGTCGGACTCGCGCTCGGGCTGGTCGGCTTGGTGGTCGTCGGCGCCACGGTCGGGCTCGGCTTGCCGCCGCCCCCGGCCACGATCTTGAACCGCTCGCCGCGGATGCCGTCGCAGCTGAACTCGCCCTCCCCCGTCGGCTTGTTGCCCTCCGACCTTGCGGCGAAGACCACCGGGACGACGCCGGCCGTGCCGAGCGGCGCGTCCTTGCCGACCGAGACCCGCACGGTGACGGTGAGGCTGCTGCCCTTGTTGACCGCGAGCAGCGAGTTCTCGAAGTCGGGTACATGCCCGTCGATGAGCTTGGCGAGCAGGAACAGCACGCCGTCGTCGTCGGTCTCGCCGCCGCCCGGCGCGGGCTTGGCCGGCAGCCAGGTCTTGGACTTGTCCAGCCCGTCGGGCAGTTGGAACTCGACCTTGAGGTCCTCCGCCCGCAGCGTGCCCTTGGCGTTCTTGAACTTGAGCAGCGGGTAGTAGACGAAGTCGTGCTTGGTGTTGTTGTCGACGGTGAAGTTGAACAGCTTGCTGTCGCCGCCGGCGACGAAGGTCCGCGGCACCCCATCCAGGGACAGGTCGAGCGAGCGGGCACTCGCCTTGTCGGCCTGCGGTGCGGCGGCGGGCGACGAACCGGTGGTGGCGGCGGCCACCGCGCCCTGGGCACCGGTCAGGGCCATCGAGGCGGCGAGCGCGGCGGCGGCGGCCAGGGCGAGACTGCGAGGTATGGAGAGGGACAAGGGAAACCTCACGGGAAAGTCCGGGCGCTGGCCCGGGGGCACGGAAGGACCGGGCGGCCGTTCGAGCCGCGATCCCCCCGCGAAGCTGAAAGTCCGTCGGAGACTACCGAAGCCTCCGGCGGCGCCGGAACGGGGGTGCCGTTTTCCGGCGGCTGCCCGGCGGCTCCTGCCCGGTTGGTCCAACTCTGCCCCAGGAAGGGGCTTTTGGCTCCGACCGGCAGGTGACGCGAAGGTGACCGGTACACGTCCGGAGGACGGTACCGGACGGCCCGGCGCCCCCGCCGCCGTTACGCCTGGGACAGGACCCGGGCGTCCGCGAAGAAGGACTCGGCGGCGATCAGCGCCCGCTCGTCGCGCAGCACGTCGCCCGGCCGGTTGGCGTGGCCGAGCAGCGCGCCGCCCCAGCGCATGCCCAGGTGCTCGGCGGTGAGCCGCAGG
Source organism: Kitasatospora sp. NPDC058032 (assembly GCF_042885845.1). Taxonomy (NCBI): domain Bacteria; kingdom Bacillati; phylum Actinomycetota; class Actinomycetes; order Kitasatosporales; family Streptomycetaceae; genus Kitasatospora; species Kitasatospora sp. NPDC058032. The sequence continues at coordinate 26,910 of NZ_JBHVRK010000004.1, forward strand.
GTGCCGATCAGCGGCTCCGCCTTGTCCGGCTCGGTGGCGTACGCGGTGACCGCCCAGACGGTGCCGCCGGCCATCCGCGCGCGGAAGTCCGCGCCGGGCACCCGCAGCCAGCCCGACCAGTGGTCCAGGTAGTGCTTGGCCGCGGCCGGCAGCGCGTACCAGTACAGCGGCGCCACGAAGACCAGGTCGGTGGCGGCCAGGGTGGCGTCCAGCAAGGTGCGTTCATGGCCGGTGGGCGGCTCGTACCGGCCGTCCCCGGTGTGCCGGAGGTCCTCGAACGGCGGCAGCGGGTGGTCGGCCAGCCGCAGCCAGCGCTGGTCGGCGCCGGCCGGCAGGCTCGCCTCGGCGGCCAGCCGGGCGAGCCGTGCGGAGTTGCCGTCGGCGCGGGTGCCGGCGTCCAGGAAGAGGAAGGACCGGCGCGCGTCGGCGCGACCGCTGGGCTGGGACATCGGGACCCCCGTACGGACTGCGGATCGATCGAGGATCACGAGCCTACGGCGGGCCGGCGGTCCCGCCCGCGCTACTCCGGGAGCCCGGCCCGACGGCGCGCGACGGCCGCGACGGCCGCCCAGTCCTTCTCGCCGTCGCCGTGCGCCAGCGCGTCCAGGAACGCGTCCCGCAGCACGCTGCCGAACGGCAGCGGCACATGCGTCGCCGCACCGGCGGCGAGCGCGAGGTCGACGTCCTTGAGCCCGAGCGGCAGCTTGAACCCGGCGGGCTCGTAACGGCGTTCGGCCACCATCGAGCCGTACCCGGAGTAGATCGGGCCGGGGAAGAGCGTCCCGGTGAGCATCTCGATCAGGTCCGTCGGCCGGACGCCGTTGGCCTCGGCCAGGCTGCACGCCTCGGCCATCGACTCGATCGCGCAGGCCAGCAGGAAGTTGGTGCTGATCTTGGCGGTGTTGGCCTGGCGCGGGCGCTCCCCGAAGTGCCAGACGCGCCGGCCCATCGCGGCGAACAGCGGCTCGACCGCCGCCAGCGACTCCGCGCTCCCGGCGGCCAGGATGTTGAGCTCGCCGGCCTCCGCCACCGGCGGGCGGCCGAGCACCGGCGCGGCGACGTACCCGATGCCGTACTCGGCGTGCAGGGCCTCGGCGCGCTCGGCCAGGGCGACCGAGACACTGGCCATGTTGACGTGCACACCGGCCGTGGCGGCCTCCAGCAGGGCCGGGTCGAGCAGCAGCCGCTCCACGGCGGCGTCGTTGGCGAGCATCGAGACGACCGCGTCGGCCGCGAAGACCTCGGCCAGTCCGTCGGCGGCCAGGGCGCCGCGGGCGACCATGGCGGCCACCGGTTCGGGCGAGCGGTTCCAGACCCGGACGGTGTGCCCGGCCTTCAGCAGGCTGGTGGCCATGCCCCGGCCCATCGCGCCCAGTCCGACGAAGCCGACGGTCATCCCGCTCATCGCACACACTCCCGCTGTCGCCCGGTGGCCGGAGAGGTCGTCCGGCCACGACCAGCCGACTCTACGTCAGCCCTCCGTTCGGGCGGGGCGCCGTCCGGTCAGGCCGCCGCGGCGTGCCGTCCGTCCGCCGATCCCGCCTCCAGCTGGGCGAGGACGCGGTGGCGCAGCAGCTGGTACTGGGCCTGCAGCCGGCCCGGGCGCTGCGGACGGGCGACCGGCCGGCCGGGGCCGACCCGCTCGTCGGGGCCGAAGCGCGCGCGGGTCATGTCGACCTCGGCGCCGGCGGCCGAGCGGTTCCACCAGTGCAGGTCCGTGCGGACCCCGCCGGTGTACACCTCGCCCATCATCAGCTCGCCGCCGAGCAGGTCGTGCACCACCAGGGCGGTCGCCCGGCACTGGCCGTGGGCGGGGTCGTCGGCACGCCAGTGGGCCTGGTCCTCGGGCGCGCAGGTGTCGACACCCCAGGAGGAGCGGATCGCACGTTCGATGTCGTTGAGGGTCCACGCCGTCATAGCGGGAAGCCTGCCATGCGGCACCGACAGCGGCAGCGGCTTTTCGGCGGCCGACCCCGTGTTCTGCGGCGACCCGCACGACCTTCACCCGTACGGGGAACCCGCCGGGGAGGCGGGGCGCGCCGGGGAGGTCGGGGGTCCGCCCCGGCGCGCGGGCCGGCCGCACGCCCTCGGCGCGGCCGGCGGTCCTCGGTGGGAACTACTTGGTGAGCGCCTCGACGCCCGCCTGCGCGAACTGCTCGTCCTGGTCGCCGCTGGGCGCGCCCGCGACACCGATGCCCGCCACCGGCGCGCCCTTGGACTGCACCGGGGCGCCGCCGGCCAGGAAGAGGGTGTTCGGGATGTCCTTGAGGTTCGGGGCCTGGGCGAGGCGCTTGGCCAGCTCCGAGGTGGGCGCGTTCCAGGAGACCGCGGTGAACGCCTTGCGCACCGCCGACTCCGGCGACTGCGGGCCGGCGCCGTCGCCCTTGAGCAGCACCCGGGTGACGCCGTCGCGGTCGACGACCGCCACCGAGACGCGCTGGCCCGCCTTGGCCGCCGCGTCCAGGGTGGCCTGGGCGGCCTTGGTGGCGGCCTCGATGGTCAGACCGGTGCTCTGCGCGAGGTTCTTGTTCTGGGCGTCGGTCTTGACCGCGGCGGCGGTGACGGCCGGGGTGTCGGTGGCCTCGGCGCTGGCCGAGACGGCGCCGACGGTGGCGGCGGCCAGCGCGGCCGCGGCGACGGTGCCGGTCAGCACCTTGGCACGAACGGAGGTCTTCTTCATGGTCCGGCTCCTCGTCGGATGGCGGTGGTGGGGTCGGATCCGATCCTCCGTTCCGGCCCCCCGGTGCCACATCGGCGGTCCGGACACGGCGTCCGGGCATGATGGACGACAGACCCGTCAGCCGATCGGTCGATGCGGGCGGCGACCGGGCGGGCCACCATCGAAGGATCGCCGCGGCCCGGACGGCCCGGACGGCCCGGACGGAACGAGGAGCGGCCCCGTGCACCACCCCGGCCCCTCCCCCGTCGACCCCGCCGCCTCCGCCGCCTCCGCCGCCGCCGCCCCCGCTCCCGCTCCCGTCCTGGCCTTCCCCGACCCGGACGCCGGCCGGCTGGCCGTCCTGCTCGACTCCGCCTTCCTCCTCCTGCTCGCCACCTCGCTCAGCCGCTACCTCACCCACCACTCCGGCAATCCGCGGATCCCCTGGGTGCTCGGCCTGAGCATCGCCCTGGCCGTCGTCCAGCCGCTCGGCTCCTGGCTCGCCCACCGCCGCCTGCCCGACCCCGGGCAGCGCCGCCGCCCCTGGCCGCTGGTCGCGGTCACGGTGCTCTGGGTGGTCCTGGTCCTGGTCGCGCCGAGCTTCTCCTGGTGCGCCGTCCCGCTGGTCTACACGGCCCTGCGGACGCTGCCCACACCGGCAGCGATCCCGCTGGTGGCGGCGCTCACCCTGCTGGTGGTCGTCGGCGAGGTCCGGCTGCCGGGCCCGCTGGACGCCAACCTCATCCTGCTGCCGCCCGCCGTCGCCGCACTGGCCACCGGCGTCTTCCTGTACATGGAGCGGCAGGCCGAACGGCAGCGCGTGCTGATCACCGACCTGGTCCGCACCCGGCGCGAGCTCGCCGCCACCGAACGGCGGGAGGGGACGCTGGCCGAGCGCGAACGGCTGGCGATGGAGATCCACGACACCCTCGCCCAGGGGCTGTCCAGCCAGCAGATGCTGCTCCAGGCCGCCGACCGCACCTGGGACGGCGACCCGGCGACCGCCCGCGGCCACGTCCGCACCGCCGCCGAGGTGGCCGCCCGGAACCTCGCCGAGGCCCGCCGCTTCGTCCACGACCTCGCGCCCGCCGAACTCGCCGACGGCCGCACCCTGGACGAGGCGCTGCGCTCGCTCGCCGAGCGGGAGTCCGCCGAGAGCGGGCTGCCGGTCCGCTTCCACCTGGACGGCACGCCGGTGCCGCTGCCGGCGGCCGCGCAGTCGGCGCTGCTGCGGATCGCCCAGGGGGCGCTGGCCAACGTCCGTGAGCACGCCGGGGCCTCGGCCGCCGCGCTGACCCTCTCCTTCCTCGGCGACCAGGCCGTCCTGGACATCGCCGACGACGGCCGCGGTTTCTCCCCCTCGCCCTCGCCCTCGCCCTCCCCTTCGCCCTCCCCCTCCGCGCGGCCCTCCGCCCCGCCCGGTCCCTCCGGCCGCGGGCACGGCCTGCCGGCCATGCGCGCCCGGCTGCGTCAGCTCGGCGGCACGCTGACCGTGGAGAGCGCCCCCGGCGAGGGCACCGTGGTCTCCGCGGCGATCCCGCTCACCCCCGACCGCCGCTAGGCACTGGAGCCGTCCGATGAACCTCACCCCCGCCCCGTCGCCGGTCCGGCTGCTGGTCTGCGACGACCACGCCGTGGTCCGGGCCGGCCTGCTCGCCCTGCTGGCCAGCGCCGGCGACATCGAGGTGGTCGGCGAGGCGAGCAGCGGTGAGGAGGCGGTCGAACTGGCCGCCCGGCTGGCGCCGCAGGTGGTGCTGATGGACCTCCAGCTCGGCGACGGCATCGACGGTGTGGAGGCCACCCGCCGGATCACCGCGGCCCCGGACGGCCCGCACGTCCTGGTCCTGACCACCTACGACACCGACGCCGACATCACCCGGGCGATCGGCGCGGGTGCCACCGGGTACCTGCTGAAGGCCGAGCGGCCGGAGGAGCTGTTCGCCGCGGTGCACTCGGCCGCGCAGGGGCGCACGGTGCTCTCGCCGCCGGTCGCCTCCCGGGTCATGGCGCAGATGCGGGCCCCGGCACCGCAGCTCACCGAGCGCGAGACGGACATCCTGGCCCAGCTCGCCCAGGGGCTCGGCAACCGGGAGATCGCCCGTGCGCTGTTCATCAGCGAAGCGACCGTCAAGACCCATCTGGGCCGGATCTACGCCAAGTTGGGCGTCGACACCCGGGCCGGCGCGGTGGCCGTCGCCAAGGAGCGCCGGCTGCTCCGCTGATACCGACCTTCCATTCGGATTGTCTGATTCCGAACAAACGGTTCCGCCGGACCCGCGCCACCCGGCTCCGGTGCCCGAACTACCGGCCCCACCAGCGCTTTCCCCGCACCGTCAGCTCCCCGCTTGCCATCCGGGCCGAGATCCTCGAGGGTGGGACGCTTCAGGAATTCAGCATTGACAAACCAACCACGCGGTTTGTTACCGTAACGATCAACGACGCCCCACCTCAAGGGGGCTTGCCGGGCCTGTGCGGAACGCTCTCGCCGGAGAGTGGCGCCAGGGGGGACGGCGGGAGTCCGGGGCGATCGGGGGGAGCGGCGGAGAGCCGCGCGTCGACGCGGCGCGGAGCGGGTCCGGGGGGACTCGCTCCGCGCCTCCCTGCTTCCCGTGCCACCCCCACCGATCCCCCACCAACCCCTCACCGCCCCCGCGCCGAAGCCGCTCCGGCCGGTAAACTGCACCGGGTAGTGCAATCCGCCGAGGAGGGGACCCGCCGATGAGCACAGCGAACCCGGCATCGACCGCCGGTTCACGCCGCATGCCGGAGAAACGCCTGGCCATCGCCCGCGCGGCGAGCACGGTGTTCGGCCGCGAGGGCTACACCCGGGCCAGCGTCGACGCCATCGCCACCGAGGCCGGCGTCTCCAAGCGCACCATCTACAACCACTTCGGCGACAAGGAGAAGCTCTTCCTCTCCGTCGCCCTGGAGACCGCGGGCGAACTCACCGAGATCATCGCCGGCCTGGCCGACCGTCACCTGCACAAGATCGTCGATCTGGAGGCCGACCTGGTCGCCTTCGCCGTCGACCGCGCCAAGGCCGTCCTGGCCGCCGGCGAGCACTACGCGCTCGGCCGCACCATCCGCGCCGAGGCCGGCAACATCCCGCCCGACGTCCTCGCCGCCTGGCTCGCCGCCGGCCCCCTGGCCTCCCAGCGCGACCTCGCCGACCACATCGCCCGCCTCGCCGCCCAGGGCCTGCTCACCCTCGACGACCCCGACCTCGCCGCCACCCACTTCACCCTGCTCACCTTCAGCGGCGCGGCCGACCAGTCCTTCTACGGCGCCGTCCCCATCTCCGACGCCGCCCTCCACACCACCGTCGCGACCGGCGTCCAGGCCTTCCTCCGCCTCTACCCCCGCCCCTGACCCCACCGCCCCCTGACCCCACCGGCCCCCGACCCCTGACGCTGCGGGCCCCGAAACCGCGCGGCCCCCGCCGACCGGCGGGGCCGGCATCCGTCCCGGGACAGACCGCGCGGATCGGTCCGCCGCCGGACGCCGCCCCCCGCACGTCTCTGGAAACCTCCTCGGCGTACCGGAAACACGCGGACCAGGGGCCCGAATGATCACCATCACGGCACTCACGAAGCGCTACGGCAGGACCGTCGTTCTCGACCGCCTCTCCATGGAGGTGCACCCCGGACGGGTGACCGGCCTCCTGGGGCCGAACGGCGCCGGCAAGTCGACCACCCTGCGACTGCTCCTCGGCCTCGGCACCCCGACCTCGGGCACGGCGCTGATCGACGGCCGGCCCTACCGCGAACTGCGGCGTCCGCTCCACCGGGTCGGCGCACTGCTGGACGCGACGGCCGTGCCGGGCGGTCTGACCGGCCGCCACCATCTGGCCGCGCTCGCCCGCGCCAACGGCATCGGCCGGGCCCGCACCGACGCCGTCCTGGAGGAGGTCGGCCTGGCGGGCGCCGCCCGCCGACGGGTCGCGGGCTACTCCCTGGGCATGAAGCAGCGGCTGGGCATCGCCGCGGCACTGCTCGGCGACCCCGCCGTCCTGGTCTTCGACGAACCCGCCAACGGCCTGGACGCCGAGGGCATCCGCTGGATCCGGCTGCTCTTCCGGCGGCTCGCGGCCGAAGGGCGGACCGTGCTGGTCTCCAGCCACGTGCTGAGCGAGATGCAGCACACCGCGGACCACCTCCTGGTGATCGACCGCGGCCGACTCGTCGCGGACGCCGGGACGGCGGAGTTCACCGCCCGCAGCGCCGCCGTCCCCGTCCTGGTCCGCACCCCGGCCCCGGACGAACTGCGCCGGGTGCTGCTGGAGGCCGGTGCCCGGACCACCCCCGAGGCCGACCGCGCCCTCACCGTGCACGGCCTGGAGGTGAGCCGGATCGGCGACCTCGCCCTCGCCCACGGCCTCGCGATCCACGAACTCACCCCCCGTCCGACCAGCCTCGAAGAGGCGTTCATCGCACTCACCGCCCCCGCCGGCGGGAAGGACTGACCTGTGCGCACCGACCGAACACCGGCCCGCGACCTGATCGCCGCGGAATGGATCAAGCTGTCCACGATCCGCTCCCACCGCGTCGTCGCGGCCCTGGGCCTCGCCTCCTGCGTCACGGTCACCCTGCTGCTGAGCCGGAGCACGATCAACGGCTGGGACCGGCTCACACCCGGCGAGCAGGCCGACTTCGACCCGCTGCCCGCCTCCTTCGGCGGCCACGCGCTGCTGCAACTGGCGGTGATGCTGCTCAGCGCCCTCGCCATGAGCACCGAGTACTCCAGCGGGCTGGTGCGCACGACCTTCACGGCCGTTCCCGCCCGGCGGGCGGTGGTCGCCGCGAAGGCCGCGGTGGTGGGCACGGTGGCACTGGTCCTCGGGCTGACCGGCGCGCTGGGCGGCTTCTGGATCAGCCAGGCGCTGTTCTCCACCCGGCACGTCGGCCTCTCCCTCACCGACCCCGGCGCGCTGCGCGCCGTCACCGCGAGCGCCCTGCACCAGGTGGCGGCCGCCCTGATCGGGCTCGCGCTGGGCGCCCTGATCCGGCACGGAGCGGGAGCGCTCACCGCCTGCTTCGCCTTCCTCTTCGTCTCCCCGCTGTTCCTGCACGGCGAACACGGCGTGATGCTGCGCGTCCAGCAGTCCCTCCTGGGCAGCTCGCTGCACCACCTGACGATCAACCACCCCGATCCGCACGGCCCTTCGGCCACCGCGGCCTGGGCATCGATGCTGCTGCAGCCCCTGCTGGCGCTCGCCCTGGCGCTGCTCGTGGTGCACCGCCGCGAGGTCTGAGCACCGGCGGGGCACGGTGGCGGCGGGGCACGGTGGCGGGCCGGCGCTACGTGAAGGCCAGTCCGCTCTCGTAGGCCACGATGACGAGCTGGGCCCGGTCCCGCGCCCCCAGTTTGGTGAGCAGCCGGCTGACGTGGGTCTTCACCGTGCCGATGGACAGGAACAGTTCGGCCGCGAGCTCCGCGTTGGACATCCCCCGGGCGACCAGCCGGAGCACCTCCCGCTCCCGCTCCGTCACCCCGTCCAGCAGCCGGTCGGCCGCCGGCAGGGCGGGCCTGCGGCGGAACTCCTCGATCAGCCGGCGGGTCACCGTGGGCGCCAGCAGAGCCTCGCCGGAGGCCACCACCCGGACGGCTTCGAGCAGTTCGGCGGGCGGCGTGTCCTTCAGGAGGAACCCGCTCGCCCCGGCCCGGAGCGCGCCGAAGGCGTACTCGTCGAGCGCGAAGGTGGTCAGCACCAGGACCCGGACGGGCGCCGGGTCCGCGCCGCCGAGCAGCTCCCGGGTCGCGTCGATGCCGTTCAGCACCGGCATCCGGATGTCCATCAGCGCCACGTCCGGACGCCGTTCCCGGACCAGGTCCACCGCGGCCCGCCCGTCGGCCGCCTCGCCGACCAGCACCAGATCGTCGGCGGACTCGACCAGGACCCCGAACCCGGCACGGACCAGCGGTTCGTCGTCGGCGATCATCACCCTGATCGTCACAGCGTCACCGCGGCCTGCTCGTCGACGCACTCGGCAACGCGCTCGTCCGCGGAGGGCGCGGCAACCACGCCGGCGGCCGGAACGGCCACCGGGACGACGGCCGGAACGGCCACCGGCCGACGTCCGGCGATCGGAAGCCGCACCAGCACCCGGAATCCGCCGCCGGGCAGCGGCCCCGCCTCGGCCTCGCCCCCGTAGAGCGCGGCCCGCTCCCGGATGCCGACCAGACCGTGGCCGTCCCGGGCCGTCCCGGCCGGGCAGCCGCACCCCTCGTCGCGGACCAGGACGCTCAACTGGTCGGCGGTCCGCCGCAGTTCCAGCCGGGCCCGGTCGGTCCGCGCGTGCTTGACCACATTGGTCAGCGCTTCCTGGACGATCCGGTACGCCGCCGCGTCCACACCGGGCGGCAGGCCGTCCAGCTCGCCGACCACGGTCAACTCCACCTCCACGGCGGCCCGACGGGTCTGCCCGACCAGGACGTCGAGGTCGGCCAGGCCCCCGGGCACCATCTCGGCGGGCTCGCCGTCCCGCAGGACCCCCAGCAACGAGCGCAGTTCGTGCAGCGCCGCCCGGCTGGTCGACTCGATGGCGGCCAGGGCCTCGGCGGCCTTGTCCGGGCGGCTCGCGATCACATGGTGCCCCACCCCGGCCTGGACGGCGATGATGCTCATGCTGTGCGCCACCACGTCGTGCAGCTCGCGGGCGATCCGCAGGCGTTCCTCCACGACGGTGCGCCGGGCCCGGGCGAGTTCCGCCTCGGCGCGCTGCTCCGCCTGCTCCCGCAGCCACTCCTGGTGGGCCTGCCGCCGGTCGCTCAACAACCCTCCGGTCCAGGCCGCCAGTTGGACGCCGAGCGCGCCCGCCATCAGGTCCGGCCCGAACCGCACGTGCCCGGAGTTCACCTGGAGCAGCACACCGACGACCGCCTCGACGGCGAGGACCGCGGCGAGCGCCCCGGCCGCGTTCCGGACCGGCCGCCGCAGCGGGATCCGGTGGACCACCAGCACCATCGCCAGCCAGGCGAGCGGGAAGAAGCGCGAGTAGTCCATCGCCGGGAAGGTGACCGCCGCCACCGCCGTCGCCGCCCGGGGGAAGCGCCGGCGCACGGCGAACGCCCCGGCGAAGCCACTGACCATGACCGCACCGAACCAGGCCGGCAGGCCCATCCGGCCGGCGCTCCAGGCGGCGTTCGCGACGGCCGGGACGCCGATCAGGGCGGCGCCGGCCACGTCGAGGGCCATCAGGTGCCGGTGGGTGCCGAATCGGCCGAGCCGGCTGTGCGGTTGACGGTTCACGGGCCGACCCTAGCCACCGGGCGCCCGTCCGGCGTCTGTCCCGGGACCGATCCCGCGGCCGACCGCGGACCCGCGCCCCTCCCCGGCCGGGGGCGCCGTCGGCCCGGGAAGGCGTCACCGACCGTCGCTTGCCCGGTGGTTTGCTCCGGTCCACACTGATCACCGGACGAAGGGGACGCCATGGCGGAGGGCACGGCGACGGCCTCGGGGGGCGGGTCGGAGGCGTTCGGGGCGCGGCTCCGGGCGTACCGCAGGCGGGCCGGGCTGAGTCAGCAGACCGCCGCGGCGCGGGCCGGGGTCAGCACCAGGGCGCTGCGCGACCTCGAACACGGGCGGGTCCGGCGCCCCCGGGCGGGCACCCTGCGGCAGCTGGCCGAGGCCCTGCGGCTGACCGACGGCGAGCTGGCGGAGCTGCTGGCCGCCGACCCGGCCGAACCGGTGGCCGGCGCCGGGCGGCCGCGGCTGCTGATCCTCGGCCCGCTCGTCCTCCGGCACGACCGGACCACCGTCCCGGTGACCGGCCCGATGCTGCGCCGGCTGCTCGGCCTGCTCGCGCTCAAGCACCCCGCGCCCGCCACCCGGCAGGAGATCACCGACACCCTCTGGCCGTCCGGGCCGCCCGACTCCCACCGGAGCCTGGTCCACGGCTACGTCAGCCAGGTCCGCCGACTGCTGGCGCCGGACGGCCCGCGCACCGCCCCGGCGCCGACCGTCGTCCGCACACCCACCGGCTACCTGCTGGAGGCGCCGCGGAACCAGATCGACCTCGGCCGCTTCGACGAACTGCTGGACGACGCGCGACGCCTGCGCCGCACCCCGGACCCGGAGGCCTCGTACCGGGCGCTGACGCAGGCACTGCGGTACTGGCGGGGCCCGGTGCTCGCGGACGCGGACCCGGCGCTGCGCCGGCACCCGGCCGCGGTGGCGGCCGGCGAACGACGCCTCAGGGCCGTCCTGTTGCACGCCGACACGGCGCTGCTGCTGCGCCGCTCCGCGGAGGCCGTCCCGGTGCTGTCGGAGCTGGTCGACGCCGAGCCGCTGCACGAGGGCCTGCACGCCCGGCTGATGCTCGCGCTCGCGAGCTGCGGCGAACAGGCCGCCGCGCTCGCCGTGTTCGGCCGCCTGCGCGCCCGGCTCGACGAGGAGTTGGGCATCACGCCCGGCGCGGAGGTGCACGACGCCCAGCTGCGGGTGCTGCGCCGGCAACTGCCGCTCGCACCGGTCGGCGGCCCGGCGCCGACCGCCCCGCGGCCGGCCCAACTGCCCGCCGCCACCGGCGTCCACGTCGGCCGGCGGCGTCAGCTGGAGGAGCTGGACGCCCTCCTCGCGACCGACCCCGCACGCCGTCCGCACCTGGTGGCGGTGGTCGGCGCACCCGGCATCGGCAAGACCGCCCTCGCCACGCACTGGGCGCACGCCCGGCGCGCCCACTTCGAGGACGGACAGCTGTTCGTCGACCTGCGCGGCCACTCCCGGCTCCCGGCACTCAGCCCCGACGACGTCCTGGCCCGCTTCCTCCGGGCGCTCGGCGTCCGGCCCGACCGGCTGCCCGCGGACCGGGACGAGGCCGCGGCGCTCTACCGCACCCTGCTCGCCGACCGGCGCATGCTGATCGTGCTGGACAACGCGCGCGACGCCGAGCAGGTCAGGCCGCTGATCCCGGGCGCCCCGGGCTGCGCCGTGCTGGTCACCAGCCGCAGCCGGCTCGCCGGACTGGTCGCCGGCGACGGCGCCCGCCAGCTCGCCCTGGAGGTGCTCGGCCCGGAGGAGGCCCGCCGGCTGCTCGGCAGCACCGTCGGCGAGTGCCGGGTCGCGGCCGAGGAGCAGGCTGCGGTCGAACTCGTCCGGCTCTGCGGCGGCCTGCCGCTCGCCATCCGGATCGCCGGTGCCAACCTGGTCTCCCGCGGCACCGGAATCGCCGACTACTGCGCCGAGCTGGCCGGCGGCGGCGTCCTCGGCCGGCTGCACGTCGAGGGCGACCACCGCTCGACGGTGCGGGCCGCCTTCGACCTCTCCTACCGCGCGCTGCCGCCCGCGGCCCGGCGGATGTTCCGGCTCCTCGGCCTGATGCCCGGCCCGGACCTGTCCGCCGACGCCGCCGCCGCCCTCGCGGACTCGGCCCCGGCCGCGTCCGCCGCACTGCTGGCGGTCCTGGCCAACGCCCACCTGGTGCAGGAGCGGGCGGCCGGCCGGTTCGGGCTGCACGACCTGCTGCGCTCCTACGCCCGCGAACTGGCCGGCGAACTGGCCGGCGACACCGAGGCGCAGGCCGCCCGGGAGCGACTCTTCGGCTGGTACCTGCGGCACGCCGACGCGGCGGCCCGGCTGCTCTTCCCCACCGCCCCCGCCCCGGACCCGGATTCCCGCACGCCGCCGGCCGCACCCCCCTTCCCGGACCACGGCCGGGCGGCGCGGTGGCTGGAGGAGGAACGCGAGAACCTGGCCGGCGCCGTCCTGGAGGCGTCCGACGCCGGTCTCATCGCCGTCGCCCGGCGGCTCGCGGAGAGCCTGCACGGCTACCTCTCGACCGGCATGTACACCGGCGACTGTGCCGAGCTCGCCACCGCCGCCCTGCTGCACCGCCCCCGGCCCGACCGCCCCGACGGCCTGGACCGCCCCGCGGGTGAGGTTGCCGACACCGAGACCGACGACGAGGCCACCCTCGGCCTGATCTGCTGGAGGCTCGGCCGGCTGCACGAGGCCGCCGACCACTTCTCCCGGGTGGCCGGGCACTTCCACGCCCTCGACGCGGCCCGCGCGGAGGCGGTCTCGCACACCAACCTGGGGATCGTCCACCGGGCGCTGGGCCGCCCCGGCGACGCGATCCGGGTGCTCGGCGAGGCCCTGCCGGTCCACCTGCGGAGCGGCAACAAGTACAGCGAGACCGTGGCACTCAACGGCCTCTCCGGCGCCCACACCGACCTGGGCGACCACGCCACCGGCCGGCAGCTGGCCCGCACCGCGCTCGCCATCGCACGCACGCTGCGCAACCGGGCCCTGGAGGCCAACGCCTTCCTGGCGCTGGGCGCGGCGCAGGAGCGCGCCCACGAACCGGCGGGCGCGGCCGACAGCTACCGGGAGGCGCTGCGCCTCGCCGAGCTGGTGCGCGACCGCTTCACGCAGTCCACCGCCCTCGTCGGCCTCGCGACGGTCCGGACCTGCCACGAGCCACGGGCCGCCCTGCGCACCGCGGAGCGCGCCCTCGCGCTCTCCCGGGAGGCGCGGTTCCGGATGCTCGAAGGCAACGCGCTCGACGCGTTGACCCGCGTCCGGGTCCGGCTGGGCGAGCCACGGGCCGCCCTGGAGACCGGGCACGCCGCCCTCGCCGTGCACCGCGAGACCGGACACCGGCCGGGCGAGGCGCGCAGTCAGCTGGCGCTCGGCCACGCGCAGTCGGCCCTCGGCGCGCGCGGCCCGGCGTTCGGACACTGGCGCGAGGCGCTGCGGCTCTCCCGGGCGATGGGCGGATCCGGGATCCGCTGACCGGCGGTCCGGCAGTTTCCACGGTTCTGCCGGTCCGCCCTTCCGACCGCCGCTCCGGTAACGGAACCGCAGGTCAGCACCGGTGCGCCCGCGTTCGCCCGCTCCATCCCGGCCTCCGGTCCGGCTCCCGGAACCCCACCAGACCCGCTCCCTACGGTGTGATCATCAACCCCGCGCCCCGAGGGATCGAACGCCCATGGACGACCTCCTGACCCACCGGCCCACTGCGGCACCACCGACCGCCGAACCGGCCATCTGGTCCCGCAACTTCCGCCACTACTTCACCGCCCGCAGCGCCGGCCTGCTCAGCTGGGCCATGCTGCCGGTCGCGGTCTCGGCCGGCCTGCTCAGCGGCGGATACGGCCTGGACACCGCCGGGTACGCGATGGCCTTCCTGGTCGGCCCGTTCGCCGGTCTGGTGCTGTTCGGCGGCGTGCTCGCCGACCGGTTCACCGCCCGCCGGATGATGATCGCCGCCGACCTCGCCAACCTCACCGCCCATGTGCTGCTCGCCCTGCTCTTCCTGCACGGCATCGACCACCTCTGGCAGCTGTACGCCCTGCTGGTGGTGGCCGGTACCGCCAACGCGATGTTCCAACCGGGCGCCTCCTCGACCGTCCCGCTGGTCTCCCGCGACGTCCAGGGCGCCAACGGCGTGCTGCGCACCTCCGAGGCGCTCACCGGCCTCGGCGGCCCGGCCCTGGCCGGCGTCCTGGTCGGACTCGGGGACACCGCCTGGGTGATGGTCATCTCCGCCGTCGCCTACGGCACCAGCGCCGCCTGCCTGTTCACCCTCCGGCTCGGCACGGTGCCCGCCCCGCCGCCCGGCGGGAGCATCTGGCACAACCTCGCCGTCGGCTGGCGGGAGTTCCGCGCCCGCAGCTGGCTCTGGGGCGTGATCGTGATCTGGATGGTCTTCGCGGTGCTCTCCTGGGGCCCCCAGCTGTCGGTGGCCGCCGGCGTCATCGTCCCCCGGTACGGCGCGACCGCCTTCGGCCTCCTCAACTGCGCCCTCGGCGCGGGCACCGTGGCCGGCGGCCTGCTGGCGATCCGCTACAGGCCCGCCCGCCCGCTCGCCGCCGGAGCCGTGGCGACGCTGGCCTACCCCCTCTACCCGCTCGGCATCGTCCTCGGCTGGCCGGTCTGGCTGCTCGCCGCCGCCCAGGTCGCGGTCGGCGCCGGCATCGGCGTCTGGGGCGTCATGTGGGCCACCAGCGTCCAGACCCAGGTCCCCGGCGAGGTCCTCAACCGCGTCCACGCCTACGAGGTCGCCGGCTCCGTCGGCATGTACCCCCTCGGCAGCGCCCTGGCCGGCCCCGCCACCCACGCCTTCGGCACCGACCGCGTCCTCCTCCTCGGCGCCGCCACCGCCCTCCTCACCGCCACCGCCCTCCTCGCCACCCGCCCCATCCGCACTCTCCCCCGTACCCCACCCCACCCCTGACCCCACTCTGCACAACACAAAAGCCGCAGGTCATCTGACCTGCGGCTTTCGATACTGGAGCGGGCGACGAGAATCGAACTCGCGCTCTAAGCTTGGGAATCTCTTTCGGCCACGCGGGCATAGCCGCAGGTCGCGGGCCGGATGGGCGCCGACAGTGAAGCCTCGAAGCGCTCAGATCCTTGACCGCTGTTGACCGTGGTTTACCACCGTTACCCGCGCGCTAGTCGCGCACGACGCGTTTTGGCCGTTTCGATTCGTCGGCTGGCCACCGCCGTCGGTGCCAACCGAAGCTGCACGATCACCGGCGCGGCAGGCCGGGCTCTCGCCGGCCTGCCGGAGGTCGGTGACCTCGTCCGAGTACATGGTTCGCCGCTACACAGGCGACTCCTGCAGGTCCGATGACGTCGCTACGCAGCTCCACCTCGACGGGCGGGGAGCACTCAGCCTGGACACGGGTGGCGCGAGCGGAGGCGGGGCCGGAATGCTGCGGGGCGGCGGTGGCGATCACCGGCTGGTGGCCAGCCTCGGCCGGACCGACGGCAAGTGCGGCCGTCGCGCGCTCGATCCCGGTCGGGGAGTCCGGCCGGGATCGCGAGAACCAGCCGGACGCCCGGGACATTGCCAGGCCGGTCACCCGGTCGTCGCCCGCCGCGCTGGCGGAAGAACCCGAGTGTCGCCGCCGTACGACTGATCCCAGGGGAAGACCACCCAGTCGTCCTCCAGATCTGTCGGCCACGTGTAACGGCGCACCACTGGTTGTGACACAACGGGAGCGGCTCCACCACGGATGTGTCGGTGAGGCGGCAGGCCAGAGCGCTGGGGTGACGGCGGAGAAGGTGACGCCGGAACCGTCAAACACCGCCAAATCGGCCTTCTGATCCGATTGTCAGAGCCGTCTTTTAGAGTGTCGACGACACGGACCGACGGGACGAGGATGGGGGGTGAGCTCTGCCGTGCGCCAGGAAGTGCTGCGGGCGTTCAGGTTCACCCTCGACCCGACCCCCGGACAGCTCGCCGACCTGAACCGGCACGCCGGCGCAGCCCGGTGGGCGTTCAACTGGGCCTTGGACAAGAAGGTCGCCGCGCACCGCGAGTGGCGCCGTCAGGCGGACGACCTGGTGGCACAGGGCATGGATGAGAAGACGGCCCGCAAGGCCGTGAAGGTCCGCACCCCAAACGCTGCCGAGATCAAGAAGAACCTGAACGCAATCAAGGGCGACTCCCGCAAGGACGGGAACCTGCCCGACGGCTTCCACGGCCCCTTCCTGCCCTGCCCGTGGTGGCATGAGGTGTCGACCTACGCCTTCCAGTCCGCGTTCATCGACGCGGACACCGCGTGGAAGAACTGGATCGACTCCCTGACCGGCCGCCGGGCCGGCCGGGCCGTCGGCTACCCGCGTTTCAAGCGCAAGGGCCGGGCCAAGGACTCCTTCCGTCTGCACCACGACGTGAAGAAGCCCACGATCCGTCTCGACGGCTACCGCCGGCTGCTGCTGCCGCGCCTGGGCTCGATACGCGTCCACGACTCCGGCAAGCGCCTGGCCCGCCTGATCGCCAATGGCGACGCCCAGATCCAGTCCGTGACCGTCTCCCGCGGCGGGCACCGCTGGTACGCCAGCGTGCTGGTCAAGGTCCAGCAGGACATCCCCGACAAGCCCACCCGTCGGCAGACCGAGCGCGGCACCGTCGGCGTCGACTGGGGCGTCAAGACCCTCGCCACCCTCTCCCAGCCGCTCGACCCGGCCGACCCGACCACCGCGTTCGTCGCCAACCCCCGCCACCTCGCGGCCGACGCCCGCCGCCTCACCAAGGCCCAGCGGGCCCTCGCCCGCACACAGCGCGGGTCCAACCGCCGCCGACGAGCCGCCCTTGAGGTCGGCCGCATCCAGCATCAGACCGCCGAACGCCGCGCCACCGGCATGCACCAGCTCACCAAGCGCCTGGCCACCGGCTTCGCGACCGTGGCCGTCGAAGACCTCAACGTGACCGGCATGTCCAGCTCCGCCCGCGGTACCGCCGAAGCTCCCGGCCGCCGCGTCCGCCAGAAGGCCGGCCTCAACCGCGCCGTCCTGGACGCCGCCCCCGGCGAGCTGCGCCGACAGCTCTCCTACAAGACTTCCTGGTACGGCTCCAGCCTCGCGGTCCTCGACCGATGGCACCCGTCCAGCAAGACCTGCTCAGCCTGCGGGACAGTGAAATCCAAGCTGTCCCTGTCCGAGCGGGAGTACCACTGCATCACCTGCGGCCTGACGATCGACCGGGACCTGAACGCGGCCCTGATCATCGCCCGGCACGCCGTCCCTCTGGTAGAGGGGGACGCTAAAGCCCGTAGAAGTCCGGTAAGCCCCGCCGGTGACGGCAGGCACGGACGCGCCGAAAGGCAGACGCGGGAAGGCCCACCACCCGGTGGGTCACCTCGGCGGGAGTAATCCCCCGACAGCCCACACCCACGCGCCAACGACAACTCCACAGAGGCAAAGAAAGCGCAAAGCCGCCACAACGACGCTGCTCACGAAGGGTGCCGTCCAAGCGCGCGAGGGCTGACCGCGACTGGGAGCGGATGCAGGCCGTGCTGGCGGGTGCCGTCCAAGCGCGCGAGGGCTGACCGCAGAAGCTTCCGCCGCCGAGGAGGTTCCGGCCGTGCCGTCCAAGCGCGCGAGGGCTGACCGTCCTGAATTAATCCGCTTCTGCTTCTGCTCTAGTGCCGTCCAAGCGCGCGAGGGCTGACCGCGGGCAGATGATCGCAGCTTCGTCCAGGACGAGTGCCGTCCAAGCGCGCGAGGGCTGACCGGAGGCCGCCGCGCTTCAGCGGGCCGTCGGCATGTGCCGTCCAAGCGCGCGAGGGCTGACCGCAGCTGATCCACCAGGCGATGGGCAACCTTCAGTGCCGTCCAAGCGCGCGAGGGCTGACCGCCGTATCTGTCCTGGCTGGTGAGGGACTGGTGGTGCCGTCCAAGCGCGCGAGGGCTGACCGCGCGTGCTCCGGCCAGCCGTTGCGCAGGAACCGTGCCGTCCAAGCGCGCGAGGGCTGACCGGACACGAACTCGTCGGTGATCGTGCTCGGGGCGTGCCGTCCAAGCGCGCGAGGGCTGACCGATCCCGCGCCCGGTGGTGCGCACGGAGCAGGCGTGCCGTCCAAGCGCGCGAGGGCTGACCGTACTTCAGCCATCACGGAGCCACCACGGGCGGGTGCCGTCCAAGCGCGCGAGGGCTGACCGGTCGCGTCGAAGTTGGCGCGGGCTGTGGGCGCGTGCCGTCCAAGCGCGCGAGGGCTGACCGGAAAAGGTTCACGTACTTCGCTCGCTGCTTGAGTGCCGTCCGGGCGCGCGAAGGCTGATCACGCCCCCGGACGAACCGGAGGTGTTGTCGCTGGTGCCGTCCAAGCGCCCAAATCAAATGGCCTCGCCAAAATTCGGTAATCCACGCCGCCCGGCGTTCCGGAAGGGAGAGTGTGCCGACGACGTCTCGACGCGGTTCGACGGCCTGCTGCTGGGGTGAACAGAACGGCTGTCGGGGAACGCGAAGCACGCCACCCACAACCTGCTGCCCCTGCGCGGCGCGGAGGCCCGCGACCTGCACGTGTGGTCGCAACACCTTGCCGAGGCCGTCACCCTGTTCGGCGACACAGTCGAGGTGGGTTTCGCCTCGCCTGCTCGGCGCCCTCGCCTGTCACGTCGCGGCGAACAGGATGTAGCTGGCGAGGGTAGTCGAGCTGAAAGCGATCAGCTGGCGGGGCTTGAGTGCGCTGAATCCCACGTGCATTGCGATGCCGACCATGATCGCGGCTGTTCTCGTCTGCTCGATCAGCAGGGCGGGCGGAAGCAGAACCTCCAGAGCGATGACGGTGCCCGCCAGCAGCCGCCAGGCGCGGACGCTCTGCTCGGACAGGGTGCCCAGGTGCCGGCGGACAATGCCCGGGATGAAGTGCTCCCCGCTCGGAAGCCGGTCCTTGACCTGAGTGAACACGTGGACCCATTGGGCGAGGTAGAGGCCGGTGCGGAACTGGGTCGAGCGGGCTTTGGACCAGGCGCTTCCCCAGTACAGGTCGGTCGTGACGAGCACGCACAATGCCTGGGGCCAGGTGTTGTGCGTGCTCATCCGGTGTTCGGGCAGGCCGCTGCCGAGGGCGCCGGCGAAGAGCAGGGCGCCGGTCATCAGGATCGCGAAGCGCAGGGTGTTCGGGCTCTTCGCGTAGGCGAGTTCATAAGCGAGCGCGGCGATGACCAGCAGCGCGGAAAGGCGGGGAAGGACGCCGACGGACAGGGCGAGCGCGGCGACGGGACGGGCGGCGAGGACCGGCTTGTAGACGCGCGCGAGGCAGTGGAACCGGCGTTCGCCGATCCGTTTGGTCAGCGCGAAGGCGCTGTAGGTGCCGGGCGCGAAGCGGTTCCAGCCGCCGTGGCCGAGGGCGAGGAGGAAGCGGGCCGTCAGGGCGAGGCCGAGGATGATCCGGAAGTACTGCAACCGGGCCTCGTCGGTCGGGTACTGGAAGCCGGATCGGAGGGCGTCAAAGAACCACACGGCCGTTCCTCACCGTGATGGGCCGCTCGCCGTGGCGGGACAGTACGCGGCCTTCGCCCTGGAGGTCCTCGAAGGTGCCGGTGCTGGAGAGGAATTCGAGGATCAGCGCGAGCTGGGCGGGCGGGACGAAGAAGCTGCCCGGGGGGACGACGTCGTAGATGTTGACGTCCTGCGTCCGTCCGGCCCGGGTGCCGCGCAGGGAGACGATCGTGAACGTTGCGTAGCAGAACATCGTCCAGCTGAGCAGCTGGCCGGTGGGCCGGCGCCAGAATCCTGCGACGGCCATCCAGGCGGCCAGGCCTGCGGTGACGGCGGTCTCGGCGACGGGGATCAGCGCTCCGAAGTGCATGGGTGCCCCTTGGAGTGTCGGTGTTCGGGGGTCTGCCGGCCCCGGCACCCGCGCCGCCTGCCCGCTACGGGCGCGGGGTCAGCGCGTGCAGGAGTGCCGTTCCGGCTTGGTGGGCCGTTCCATCAGCAGGGCGGTCGCCTTGTCCAGGTCGAGGTCGCCGCGCAGGAACTGGACGACGGTCTCGGTGATCGGCATCTCCACGCCGTGGCGGTGGGCGAGGCCGAGGATCGCCTCCGAGGTCTTGACGCCCTCGGAGGTCTGGCTGATCGCGGCGGCCGTCTCGGCGACGGACTGTCCGCGGCCGAGGCGTTCGCCGAAGGAGCGGTTGCGCGACAGCGGGGAGGAGCAGGTGGCGACCAGGTCGCCCATGCCGGCCAGGCCGGAGAAGGTGTGCGGATCGGCGCCGAGGACGTCGCCGAGCCGGGAGGTCTCCGCGAGGCCCCGGGTGATGAGCAGGGACTGTGCGTTGTCGCCGAGCCCCATGCCGACCGCGATGCCCGCCGCGAGGGCGATGACGTTCTTCGCCGCGCCGCCGAGTTCGCAGCCGATGACGTCGCGGTTGGTGTAGGGGCGGAAGTACGGGGTGTGGCAGGCCGCCTGCAGGCGCTGGGCGACCTGTTCGTCGGCGCAGGCGACCACGCTCGCGGCGGGTTGCCGGTTGGCGATCTCCCGGGCCAGGTTGGGCCCGGACACCACCGCGATGCGTTCCGGGCCGACGCCGGCGACCTCGGCGATGACCTCGCTCATCCGCAGCCCGGATTCGAGCTCGATGCCCTTCATGAGGCTCACCAGCACCGTCTGCGGGCCGATCAGCGGTGCCCACGCGGTGAGGCTGGCACGCATGGCCTGCGCCGGCACCGACACCACCACGAAGTCCGCGCCGGTCAGGGCCTGCTCGACGTCGGTGGTGGCCCGCAGTTGCTCGGGCAGGTCGATGCCCGGCAGGTAGTCGGGGTTCTGGTGGCGCTCGTTGATGGCGTCGGCGATCTCGGCGCGCCGGGCGTGGAGGGTGACGTCGGTACCGGCGTCGGCGAGCACGGATGCGAAAACGGTGCCCCAGGAGCCCGCCGAGAGCACGGCCGCCGTCGTCATCCTCGGTCCCCTCGCAGGTGGTTGCTTCGTGTCCCGGCTGAGCGGGGTGGGGGCAGCCTACCGGCTGCGGGTCGGCGGCCGTCTCAGGGTGATGGCGACGGCCCGGCGGCCGTCCAGCGTGGGCAGGGTCCTGGCCGCCTCGGCGAGCATGTTCTCGGCCTGGGCGTCGCCGAGCGCCCGGCGGATCTCGTCCTCGTGGTCCTGCCACAGCCGGTAGAGGCGGGCCCACATCCGGGGTTCGTGGCGCCGCTCCTCGATGTGGTCGACGACGAGTCCGGCGCGCTGGACCTGATCGGTCCAGTCGGGTTCGGCCTCGCGCCGCAGCGCGCGGGTGAGGACGGCGCGCCCGCCCGGGTGAAGGACGCGGTGGAGTTCGGCGAGCGCGCCGGAGCGGTCGGTGGCGCGGCTGAAGGCGTCGATGCAGATGACCGCGTGGGCGTGGGCGTCGGGCAGGCCGGTGGCTTCCAGGGTGGCGACGGTGAAGCGGGCGCGGTCGGGTGCGACGAAGGCCTCGCGGCGGGCGGTGGCGAGGGTGATCGCCGTGTCGGAGATGTCGATGCCGGTCAGGCGGGCTGTCATCGCGCGGGCCAGCCACAGGCCGGCGCCGCCGGTTCCACACGCGAGGTCGACAAGGTGCTGTCCCGGTTGCAGACGCAGCCGGTTGACCATGGTCGCCACCAGCGGCCAGTCGCAGGAGCTGGTCGGGGCGATCTCGGCGGGGTAGGCGTCGCCCATCGCGAGCGCGTAGAGCCGTGCCACCAGGTCGGTGCCCGTCCGGGCGGAGTGCAGGGCGTTGTAGCCGCGCTGGAGCGCGGCTTCGCCGGGCGAGAGGGTGGGCGGGGGTGCGGGCACGGCGGTGTCTCCTCGGGGCGCGGGGGGATGTCAGCGGGGGACGGAGCGGCGGATGCGCGAGCGGGTGCCCGGGGCGAGTACCTTCACTGCGGCGAACGGCTCGTCGGGCGCCGAGAGGTCGAGGCGCACCGGCTGGTGACCGGTGACGCGGGTGATGCGCTCGGCGAGCAGGTCGACCTGGTCGGCGAAGGTGCCTGCCGCCGGCTCGCAGGGGGCGGTCAGGGCGGTCCAGTCGGACAGCTCACCCGCCAGGGCGGGGCGGGGAGGTTCGGTGTCGAAGGCCGGTTCGTGGCCGGGCAGGTCGTCGCGGGTGCCGGCGATGCAGGTCAGCCTGGACTGGGCTGCCTCGGTCAGGGCCCGCGAGAGCGCGATGCGCGGATCGGTGTGGCAGCCGGCCCCGGCGAATGTGAGCGGGTAATCCTCCGTCCATAGGTAGGCCAGGCACACCGGCACGGCGTAGGCGTTGGCGACGAACACCAGCTCCAGGGCCGCGTGCGCGGCGAGCATCCGGTCGATCAACGACCGGCAGTACGGGTCCTCGACGGAGGCCGGGTCGACGAGCGTGCGCCGACCGCCGGCCTCGATCTCGTCGGCGAACAGGGCGTCGCGCTCCACCACCTCGAACAGCGCGTGCAGTGTCGCCTCGTGGCGGGTGTTGCCACAGGCCAGCCCGTTGCTGGTCGCCCGGAACAGATCGGGCTCCCAATCCGGCCGACGCGCTCTCCTGCGGATCAGGTCAAGCGGCACCGCCACCGTGCTTCCCGAGCCCAGGGCGGTGCCCGTCGTCCAGTCCAACGGCACCCGGTCGAGCCCCGGGTGCCGCAGTCGGGGCGCCAGCTCCGCGAGGTCGTAGGGCGGGTCCACCTCGCGGGCCGGACCGTGCAGAACGACCGGCATCGGCTGCTCAACATGCCACAGCTCGATCGCCTCCATCACGGCGGAGATCCGGGCCAGCGTGTCGGTGGCGCCCTTGCCCTGCGACGCGGACAACGTCTGCGCGGCCGGCCGGATCGCCGTCCACACGGGCAGTTGCAGGTAGTCCAGGCCGGTCAGCCGCGCCACCCGGGTGATCCCGAACCGGGGCAGCCGCGCGGCCAGCAGGGCCCATGTCTCCTGCGGCGCCCGGGCCCGCACCGTGCCCTCCAGGTCGATCCGGTCAGCGGGCATCGGCCGCCTCCACGGGACGGGCCGCTCGCGCGTCGGCGAGGAACCCGAGCAGGAACGTCTTCAGCGCCTCGACGGCGTGCTGCCCGCTGCCAAGACCCCGGGAGAGCGCCTCGCCGTCCAGCTGCGCGGCGTCGGCCTTCCAGAGCTGGAGCAGCACCCGGCGGGCTGCGGCGTCCACCACGGCCTCCGGACGGAAGCCTGGGTGGGTGCGGGCCACCTCGGCGTTGCGGGCCGCGTAGCGGACGATCGTGGCCCGGTCGGCAGCTGTCTCACCGGCCAGCAGCAGCCCCACCGTCTGCCGGTCGGTCAGATCGAGCACCGGGCGAAACACCGCGTACACCGGCGGCGCCCCGTCGCCGTCGCCCCCCAGGCGGGCCATCCGCTCGGCGAGCGGCACCCCCTGCCCGTCGCCGGGCCGCTGCGAGTGGTGCTCCAGGAAGGCCGCCCACCGCGTCGCGAAGTCCGAGTCGAACAGCTGCTGGTAGGCGAGGCGGTCTACGGTGGCCAGGGTGAGAGCGCCGACGTCCTCGGCCACGGTCTCGTTCACCCAACGGCGGTGGTAGCCCGTGTCCCACGCCCCGGCCGGTACCCGCCCGGGAGCCGGCGGGAGAGCGCCGGAGACGGCCGCGCCGATGGCCTCCAGTGCGTCGAGCCGCTTCAGGTCTCCAAAGTACGGGTCGTCGGCCCGCCGGTCCCGCAGCCAGTCGGCGAGGTGCGTGGCGCCCTCGCGCCGCAGCACCGCCAGCACCGCCGCCGTCGATCGCTGCGGATAGTACACCGCCCGCAGCGGCTCCAGCAGCCCCGCGCAGGTCCGCGCGTCGGCGGCCCCCTCCTCCCGGGCGATCCGCAGGACGTGACGCAGGTTCACCAGCGGCCAGGTCAGCGCCCGCTGCCGACCGCCCGGCTCCTGGCCGACGGCGACCTCGTCGTCCCCGTCGATCTCGCCGTTCACGTAGGCGCGGAAGACGGCCCCGACCCCGGCCATCCCGAACGGCTGCAACTCCGCCGCCCGCAACGCTCCGATGCTGGCGGCTCCCACTACCGACACCCCGCGGCCCATCGCGGCCAGGATCTCCTTGTGCCGCAGAGCCGGCGTCTGGTGGTACAGCCCGTCGATGATCACCACGGTGTCCCCGTCCCCAATGGCCGCATCGCGCAGATCCCCGTGCCGGACAGGGGGACGTACGCAGACCGATGGCGCTTCCACCATAAGGTCGGCCTGATCAAGAGTCGGCCCGACAAATGCGTGAATCAATTTCCGAAACCCTCCATTCCGGAAAGGGCGGAAGTACTCCTTCATCGGCGATATCAAGGGGTGAGTTCCCTCAACCACGAACACAGAGCACTCCCGCCCGATCGGCCCCGGGGCAACGGACGCCCCAGCATCCGTTGCCCCGGGCAGCGCCGAAGCGCGGACGCAGGCGTGAGGACTACTCCTCGTTCTCGACATCCTCGATGCGCACGACGCCCGAGGCGTCGATGACCTGCTCGTCCTCCACGCTGAACACCGCTCCGGCGGCGAGCTGGGACTTCGACTGACCCATGATCAGCTCCCTCTCAGGTGAGACTCTGGTGGCCGTCTGGCCCACCGACGGGAAAACTACGCGCCGCCCGATCGGCCCGGGAAGTGCACGCCGCTATGCAACCGGCTATGCACGCACAAAAGCGCTGGCCCGCCTTCGTGAGGCCGGGCGAAAATCTCTCCAAATCACCGGCGGGGATGGCGCGGTCTATGCGAGGGTCATTCCCACGTACGGGGAAGGGAGATCCATGGTCACAGCCGGCGCCGAATTCGGTCAGGTCATCTGGAACCGCCGCCTGGAACTCGGCTGGAGCAGGCCGCAGCTCGCCTCGAAGCTGAACACCCGAGCGGGCCTGACCACCTGCGACGGCGCGCTGATCTACAAGTGGGAGACCGGCCGCCACGCGCCCAAGGCATGGCTCCCGCACATCCTGCACGTCCTGACGATCCCCGCCGACGCGGCAGCGCTCCTGCACCCGGCCACCGCCAGAACCGCCCCGGCACATACCTGCGAGAACCCTCTGATCGGCCTGCCGGAGGCTGTCTTCGACCGGCCCCAGGCGGATACGCTGCTGGCCATGCTGGACGTCTCAGGCCCGGTGGAACCCGACACCGTCGGACAGCTCGCGCACGCCTGGCTGATCAGCGAGCCGCCGCAGATCCTTCACCAGCGCGCCGGCCGCCGCGTCGGCGACTCCCTCATCGCCGAAGTCCGCACGCGCACCAACACCCTGCGCAGAATGGACGACTACCTCGGCGGCCTCGACTTGATCGCCCAGGTCACCCAGGAGCTTCGCGCGACCGTCCACCTGCTGCGCGAAGCCTCCTACACCGAGCAGACCGGTCGCCTGCTCCTCGAACTCGCCGCTGAGCAGGCCCAGCTCGTCGGCTGGGTCGCCGCCGACGCCGGGCTGAACCAGCAGGCCCAGCGCGCCTACACGGTCGGGGTCCACGCCGCCGAGGCCGCCGGCCATCATGGCCTCGGCGGGCTGAACCTCGGCGGACTCGGATACCTGCTGGCCTCCGCCGGTAACCCCGAATACGGCGTCGTCCTGACCCGCTCGGCGGCCGTCGGCGCCGCGCCGTACGCCAGCGCCCGCGAACTCGCGATGATCTGGGACCGGGCCGCCTGGGCGGCCTCCCTGGCCGGCCGCGAACGCGAAGCCGCCGCCGCCCTCGGCCGTGTCGAGGACGCCCACGACGCCCACCAGCCGGACGCCCGGGAGGAACCGGACTGGCTGTACTGGGTGTCCAGGGCCGAATCCCTGGTGATGCAGGGGCGGGTCTGGACCGAACTCCGCCGCCCCCTGCGCGCGGTCCCGATCCTGCAAACGGTCATCAGCGGCTACGACCACGAACACGCCCGGGAGACCGCGCTCTACCGCTCCTGGCTCGCCGCAGCCCTCCTCGACGCCGGCGAGGTCGAGGAAGCCGCAGCCGAGACCACCCGGGTGATCGGCCTGTCCGCGGGCGTGACCTCCGACCGGGTCGCCAAACGGATCACCCTGCTCGCCGGACGCCTGACCCCGTACGCGCACGTACCCGCAGCCCAGGAGGCTCTGGACAGAGTGCGGGAACAGCGGTGACAGGGCCCATCAACAGGTGGGCCTGGCCGTAGCAGGCCTGCTCAGCACTGCCACTCGTACCGCCCCGTCCTCGTCGCCCCACCGGGCCGCGTCGACGCGGCCGTCCGGCAGGTCGTCGAATTCGTAGCAAGGATCCTGCCGCTGTTCGAATGGGGCGATCAAGCCGATTCGTAATCTGGCGGTTCCCGGCGAGCCCCGCTCTTTTCGATTCCCCGGCCACACCGGACCGCCTCGATGGCAGAGCGGCTGGCTTCGGGGTCTTGCCGCCGTCAGCCGCCGGCCAGGTCGTCGATGATCTCTTCGGTGGTGTCGAGCGCGGTCTCCAGTTCTTCGCGCAGCGGGGCGGGGAGGGTGCCTTCGCCGAGCCCGCACGCGGTGATCTGCCGGGCCAGCCGGTCGTGTTGGTGCGCACTGAGGAGGCTGGTGCAGCCGGAGTGGGCGAGCAGGTCGCGGGCGGTGTAACCGTCGGGCCGGGCGAGGGTGCGGTCGATCAGTTCGACGGCGACGGGATGGGTCTGCGGCGTGTCGATCCCGCCGGCCGCATCGATGGCGGACAGTGCGAGGCGGGTGGTGAACACGTCGACGCCGGGGTGGGCGAGGTCCAGGTTGCGGTAGCGGGCCAGGAGCCGGGCCCGGTCGCGGTCGTGGTCGGTGCACAGCAGGGCCAGGCAGGTGGTGACGGCGTTCTCGGACGGGTCGCCGGGGACGGTGTGGTCGAGGAGGTCGAGCGCGCCCGCGGTGTCGTGGGCAACGAGGCGGGCGATGACGGCGACCTGGCGGCCGTCGAGCATCCGGCGGCCGATGCCCTTGTACCCGGCCAGTCGGTCCCTCGCCTCCTCCCAGCGGCCGGCGGAGGCGAGGGCGCGGGCGCCGGTGGCGAGCATGACCGCCCACAGCCAGCGGCGCACCTCCCGGTGGGCCTGGTCGCAGTCGGTGAGGTCGGCGGGGATCTCGATGCCGTCGACCACCGCGGCGGTGCGCGTGGCCACGGCGGTGTACAGGGTGTCGATGAGGTGGAAGGCCTGTTCGCCCTCGCCTTCGCGGATGTGCAGGCGGGCGAGGTTGGTGAGCGGTTCCAGGGCGTGGCGGGCGCCCTGCGCTCCCAGTGGGTGGGAGCGCAGGTACGCGTTCGCCTGGCGGTGGCACCAGGTACGTGCCAGGCCGGGCAGACCCGCGTCGGAGGCCAGCAGTGCCGCCCGGTTGTGCACGAGCGCGGCCTCGGCGAGGTCGCGCTCGTGCCCGGCCTTGCGGGCCCGGACGGCAAGGTCCGCGACGCGCCGCTCCAGCGGGGTGCAGGCGGGGCGGGTCCGGGCGACGAGGGGGAAGCGGCGGGCGAGGGGTCCGACGGGGTCCACGGTTGCTACTCCCAGGTGACGGTCATCGAGGTGGACGGGCGCTCCAGGACGAAGCGCCCCCGGGCGGGGTCGGCATCCGGCACGGCGGCCGGGATGGCGAAGTGCACGGTGCGCTCGCGGAAGCCGGCGTCCCACGCGGTGATCTCGGCCGCAACCGCCTCTGCAAGGGCCTGGCCGCCCGGGCCGTGGCCGACGACGCCGACCTCGAAGCGGCGAGTGCCGTCGCCTCCGTCCTCGACGCGCCGGATGGTGAGGTAGGCGAGGGCGCCGCCGGCGACGGTGGTGGCCATGGCGGAGGCCGGGAACATCGGTGTCACGAGGCCGGCGTCCTTGGCCCCCGGCTGGACGTTCATCCGCATGATGGGGTTCGGCAGGCGGCAGGCCAGCCACAGGTCCAGCCACTCGAACGACTCCTGCGGCACGAACACCACGCCGGTCCACGCCTCGCTGCGCACGGTGTCCAGGACGCCGGCCAGGGCGGCCGGGTCGGTGGTGTCCAGGTTGTCGCGGTGGGCCTGCAGGGTGACCTGGCCGTCGCCGGTCAGGTCGACGATGCGCCGGGCGTCGTCGCCGATTCCGCGCAGCGGCATGAAGACCGCCATCTCGCTGCCGATCCCGTTCCATCCGCCGTGGCCGTCCGCCTCGAAGGCGATGCTGCGGGAGGCGGCGCCGGAGAGGCGGACGGGGACGACCAGGCGCCCGCCGGGGGCGAGCTGCTCCAGCCAGGGGCGGGGGACCTCGTGGGCGCCGACGGTGGCGATCACCCGGTCGAAGGGCGCGCCGTCCGGGTGGCCGAGGGCGCCGTCGGCGAGGACCACGTCCACGTTCGTGACTCCCGCGCTCGCCAGGTGCTTGCGGGCGTCGTCGACGAGGTCCTGGTCGACGTCGACGGCGGTGACACGGCCTTCCTCGCCGGCCAGGGCGCCGATCAGGGCTGCGTTGTAGCCGGTTCCCGCCCCCAGTTCCAGCACCCTGTCGCCGGGCTGGATCCCCAGCTGCTCCAGCATCATCGCGACGATCGTCGGCTGGGAGGCGGCGCTGACCGAGGCGCCGGTGGCGTCGGTCTTCGTGTACACCGCGTCGTCGGCGTACGCCTGCGCGAGGGGGACGCCGGGGACGAACAGGTGGCGCGCAACGGTGCGGATCGCGGCCTCGATGGCGGGTGTGCGGACGGTGTTCTTGGCGGTGAGGCTGTCGGCGAGCTTGTTGCGCAGCTCGTCGGCGGAGGGGGCGTCGCTGGTGGTAGTCGTCATATCGCGGACCTTAGTGATGGAGGGATGGGACACGGCGGGATCCGGCCGTTCGGGGTGGTGGAAGACGGTGTCGACCGCGAGGGCGGCGAGGGCGGCCTGATCCGTGCTGGACAGGCCAGCGCGGTTGGCGTGGAAGATGAAGTGGTGGGCCAGGACGGAGCGAAGGCCGCGCTCCAGCTGTCCGTGGCGGGCGAGAGCGGCCAGCCGTTGGCCGGTGGTCTCGAAGGCGACCATCCACAGCGGTGGGAGCAGGTCGGGAACGCCGGTGGGATCGACCGTCATGAGCCGTCGGATCGCCCGGTCGTGTGTGTCGCTCCTCCCGGCGGGGGCGGCGGCCCGGGGGCGCAAGGCGGCGACCTGGTGCCAGGTGTCGCCCTGCTCGAACCAGTCCAGGCCGGCGGCCCGCAGCATCGCGCTGAACAGCAGCACCGTCTGCTCCCGCCGGCCGAGGGCGGGCGGGTGGTCGGCTGCGGCGCGGGCGAGCAGTTGCCTGCTGTCGTGGTGAAAGAGGGCGTGGGCGGCTTCCATGGCGGCGTCGCCGCCGAAGGCGAGCGTCTCGGGCTCGTAGATCCCCGGCGTCCAGCCGGCGGCGAGAGCGGTGAGCAGACGGGGCACGAGGTCCGGTTCGGGGTCTGCGGCCCGGTAGCGCAGGCGCAGGCCCGGGGGCTTGCGGATGAACCACCAGTTGTCGAGCAGTCCTTCGTCCTGGGCACGGTTGAGGGCGGGGGCCAGTTCGAGGGCGGCGGTGCGCTCGGCGGCGGCCGGGTCGGTGAACTCGATGCCGTACTGGCGCCACTGGGGGTCGGGTGGCATGCGGGGTGCTCCTGTCGTCGGTGGCGGGGCGGGTCGTCAGGCGATGAGGAGCCGGGTGTCCCACCGGGTGGCGGGCTGCTTGCCCGACAGGGTGGTGAGGGCGGCCAGGGCTGTTCCGGTGCTGCCTTCGAGCAGCCCGGGCCCGTCGGAGGGGTCCGGCGCCGGGGCGAGGGCGAGGAGTTCGGCGGCGAGGGCGCGCAGTCGGCCTGCTGCGGGCTCCTCGGCGTCGTCCGCGGCGAGGGCGGCGATGCGGGCCAGCCCGGTGTGGCCGTGGCACAGGGAGGAGTCGACCGTCCGGGCGCGTTGGGCGGGATCTGTGAGGGCGGTGAGCAGGGCGTGTTCGGCGAGGCGCCGGCGGTCCGGGTCGCCGGTGGCGAGGGCGGCGAGCTGCTGGGCGCGGGCGGTCCCGGCGGTGCCGTAGCACCAGGACGGGCGGCGGGTTGCCCCGCTGCGTTCCACGGCCGCGGGCGGGCCGTCGAGTTCGGCGAGGGTGACCATGTAGGGCCAGGCCGAGCCTGCCAGGGTGTCGATCCGCCACCGATCCAGCCACCGGCACCATGCATCGACAGCGTCGAGCTGGCCAGGCACGGTGACACCACGCAGCGCGGCGAGCGAGGCCAGGGCGATCGGGCCTGCGAGGCCGTGCCCCATGCCGAAGTTGCCGTGCCCGCCCGGGAACTCGGGGTCGGGCAGGCCCGCGGGTCCGGTCGGTGTCCACCAGCCCGGGACCGTCCGGCCACCGGGACCGGCGAGCGGCTTGGCCAGGCGGACGAGGGCGACGAGGACCTGCCGCAGGGCGTCGCCGTCCGGGTCGGTGTGCAGCAGGTGCGCGCCGATCCCGGCCAGGCCGCGGATCGCGTCGAACTCCGCCAGCTCGGGCAGTTGCCCGGATTCGGCGCGCGCGAGCGCGGCCGAGGCCCTGCGGCGGCCCTCGGAGGCGACGGCCGCCTCCAGAGCCGCGAGGGGACGCCCGTAGGTGCCGGGGCGTGCGGTATCCGCGGCGGCGAGGGCGAACGCCACGGCCGGCGCGCCGTACAGCAGGCCGGTGCTCACGCCGGTGGTCACGGGCCCGGTGGTGACGGCGGCCAGCCAGGCGTGCACGCGGTCGAACGGTCGCAGACCGGCGGCGGCCAGTTCTGCGTGGAGCAGCGCGACGCCCGGGGCGCCGTGGGCCAGCGACTGGCGCCACCACGGCGTGCCGCTGGGCAGGTTCGGTGCGGCGGGGTCGGCGAGCCGGTCGGCCACGTCGAGGGCCTGGTCGGGGTTCACCGGTCGTCTCCTACGCGGGTGGTGTGGGCAAGGGCGGCGGCCCGGGCCAGGTACAGGCACACGGCCTTGTCCTTCGGGTCGATGCCGATCGCCCGCAGGAAGTGGGTGTGCAGCACGGCGCCGAGCGCGGCGTGGGGGTCGACGCCGTGCCCGAAGGGGCCGTCCAGGTAGGCGCGGTAGTCGGTGATCGCCCATGTGCGGTCGGCCCAGCGGTCCACGATCGCGCTGCCGCCCGGGACGCGGCGCAGGGCGGCGAAGTCCGCGTGCGGATCGGCCATTTGTTGAGCGGACCGCAGCAGCGACCGGGGCACGGGCTGCGGAGCGGTGGGCGGTACGTGGTTGATGAGCCAGCGGGTTCCGGCGGCGGTACTGCCTGTGAAGGCGGCGGTGATCGCGGTGAAGTTCGCGGCGACCAGCACCTGGCGTTCGATACCGGTGGCCTGGCGCAGCTGGTCGAGAACGAGGCGGGAGTCGGCGGCCTGCAGGTAGTGCGCCGACGCCCACGCCGCGCTCGCGCCCCACCGGCCGGTGTCCGGCCAGGAGGTGGAGTGGACAACCTCCCGCAGCAGGCCCTGTCGGCGCAGTTCGTCGGCCCACACCCCGATTCGGTCGGCGGTCGCCCCGAACGCTCCCGCGTTCGGCAGGGCGATCCGCAGCCGCAGGCAGTCGCCCTGGCTGTCGCGAAAGCGCACGAACCACCATGTCGTCCCAGTGCCCGAGCGGCCGAGGAGGCGGGGCAGGTGCTCGGTGAGGACGGTGTCCTGGCGCCCGGCGTGACCGTAGAGGGAGGCGAGCATGATCGTCGAGGCGCCCGGCGAGTGGCCGTGCACGCCAGGGTGGACGACCTGCTCGACGCGCGGCCGGGCGGGCTTGCGGCCGGCCGCGGGTCGGTGCGAGGTGAGGGGGACGACGATCTCGTGGGCCCGGCCGCCGCACCACCCGGCGCTTCCGCCTGCGGGTGCCTCCTCCAGGACTGCGAGCGGCCCGCGGCGCAGGTGGTCGTGCAGCAGCGCCCGGTCTCCGGCCGCGTCGAGGTCCAGCGGCAGGCGCCGGTCACCGTCGACGAGGAGCAGCCTGCCCGGGGCCCGCCGCCGTCCGCGCCAGGATTCCAGCTGCTTGCACCACTCGTCGAAGTCTGCTCCGGAGGAGGCGAGGTCGGTGCGGTTCAGGCGCCAGGTGGCCGGGGCGAGGACAGTGCGTCCGGCGCGCACGCGCGGCAGGAACGGCAGCGTCCGGGCCGTGCCCCAGTCGAAGTCGGTGACCTGGGCGGTGTGGGCGTGCGACAGCTCGGTGATCAGCCGGGCGAGCGGTGGGGTGTGCCTGTGCGGGTTCAGGGCGTGCAGCGGCCACGCCTCGACGCGGACGCCCCGGCCGGGGGCCGCCAGGTACAGGCCCACGCTGTCGCAGCCCATCGCGAGGTCGGCCGCGGTGAGCACGTCGGCGCCGGGGTCGTGGTGCTCGGCCAGGCTGATCACCGCGGGCAGGGTCCGTAGCGCGCGGGCGACGTGCGCGGTGGCCGGGTCCAGTGGAGGGAACGACAGCTGGGCGCACAGCGTCCCGGGGTCCGTCTCCCCTGTGATGCCCGCGGTCAGAGCCTCGCGGTCGGCGGGGTCGAGGAGGTGGAGGAAACGTCCGGTGACGGTGGCCGGTGCGCGGGAGACGGAGGTGACCGCGAGACGGAAGTCCCCGCGGTCCAGGGCCTGCGGGCTCGTGGCGTCCACGCGGGCGCACAGCTCCACCCCGCGCGGCAGCCTGACCGGCCCGGGGCCGGACTGCTCCAGGTCGGTGATCAGCCGCTCGTCCAGGACCACCTCCGTGCGGCCCTCCAGCGCCGCCTCCTGGGCGAGGGCGAGCAGCAGTTCGTTGCGACGGGACCGGCGCCCGGGCGCCGGTCCGTCGGTGGTACCGGGATAGCCGGCGGGCCAGCCGATACCGCTGTCGGCCACGACCTCCAGCAGGGGCACCAGCGCGCCGCTGCCGAACCGGCAGTAGAACCGCTGGTGGTAGTCGGCCCACACTCTGCTGCCGTACGGGGCGGGACTGAGGCGGGCGAGCAAGTGGGCGGCGCGCTCGGCTTCCTGGGCGACCGCGTTCGGCAGGACGGCCCGCACGTCGAGCCGCAGGTCCACGGCCACCGGGTGGCGCCGGACCTCGGCGAGCCCCGGCATCGCGGAAGCGGCCTGCTCGCGCAGCGGCCCGCTCCGGCCTGCGGGCAGCCGCTGGTGGGAGTCCAGCAGGCCGCTGATCCGGGTGAGTGCCGCGACGAGTTCGGGGTCGGCACGGGTGGCCGGCTTCAGGGCTCGCAGCATGTGGGCCAGTGCGTCGGGTTCGGTGCTTGGGGCGCGCAGACCGGTCACGAGCGCGCCGCGGGCGACGAGTTCGGCGAGCATGGCCTCGATCTTGGGGACGGGGGCGTCCGGGAGATCGGCGCCGACCTCGCCCACCAGGTCGGCGAAGCCGATCGGCGTCTTCGCCGAGGCCAGCGCGGCCCGGACGGGAGCGGTCAGACGGATCGACACCTCCACCGCGCCGGTGCCCTGCCCGGTACGGTGCGGTTGGTAGGGGACTATCAACCGGTCGCCGCGCACCGTGAGCGTGGAATTCGCGACCACAGTCAGGGCCTGCAGCACGGCAGGATCGCACTCCAGACGGTCGACGACCTGGGCAAGCCAGTGCGCGTCCGCCCGTGCGACAGCCCGGTCATCGGGGCCCCACACAACTTGGGTTCGTTCTCCGAAGCGGGCAGCGGCGACTCCCGCGAACAGCCCGCTCGGGGTGGCGCGCCCAGTCAGCCGCGCCAGGTAGCGTGCCGTGGACAGACCAGCACGGCGAAGCGCCCGCTCCCCGGGTTCGCCGACGGCAAGCAGGGCCTGGACCTGGCGCCGCAGATCGGGGCTTGCGTGGCCGAGCGCGTCGGCCACCGCCTCGATCGTCCACACCCCGCGCAGCCAGGCCCGCCATGCTTCGCAGGCGGCCGGACCGCTGCGCAAGGGGTCGGGCCGGGGAGGGAGTTCCAGTGGTCCGTGGGCTGCGGCGCGCAGCAGCAGGGTCTGCGACGCGGTGCGGAATCCCGCTGTGGCGGCCTGGGCCGATGGCACCTGGGTCCTCCTCGGTGACGATGTGGGCGGTCGGGGCCGGGGGGGGGGGGGGGGGCGCGGGGGGGGGGGGGGGGCGGGGCGCCCCCCCCCCCCCCCCGCCGGCTACGGGTATAGAAAATAGAAGGAGAGGTA
>NZ_JBHVRK010000004.1:60763-90711 GCF_042885845.1 Kitasatospora sp. NPDC058032
GTGTGGTGGCGGGTGCTTTTGGCCGGTGGTCTGTCGTGGTTGCTTTGGGGGGGGGTGGGGGCGGGGGGCCGGCGGGGGGTGCCGGTGGCCGGTGTGGGCGCCCGACCGCAGGTCAGACGGCGCTGATGCAGGTGGACTTCTCGCAGGTGCTGCCGCAGTTGTCGTCGGTCATCTGGACCAGGTGCGCGGGGTCGAGAACCTCCAGCAGCTCGACGTCCAAGTCGAAGTCGTCCGCCACGGTGGTGGTCGCCTCGGGGATCTCAGGCAGGGTGATGCTCACGGATCTTCCTTTCGGTTGGTCGTACGGTGAGCGAGCCGGGCGGTCCTGCACCGGCTCCAGGGGCCCGCGAACGTCGGGGGTCGCACCGTCGCGGGAGCTGAGGACCTGCGCGGTGGCAGGCGGCGGATGGCGGGCGTGGGGCCGGCACGCGGAATCCCGCGCCAAGGCATCGCGTCGCCGATACCGGTCGCGGTGATGCCGTGCGGGGAGACGACGGCGCGGTGCGTGACGCTTTAGCGCAGACGGTCCCAATCGAAGGGGGTCCGGATCTGCTCCGCAGAGGTCTCCGCCAGGGTCTCGACGTCGTGGAGGATTCCCGAGGCCCGAGGACAGGACGTGGCGTGTGTCGACCGCGGTGTGCCCGGCCTTCAGGTAGGGGCGCGACTGCAGCACCGTCCTGACGCACTCGTCGCCGCGCAGCGGGGGCACCGTGGGGAGGTGCCCGTCCGGGACCAGGCGGACGACGCCCTGGCGAGACTGAGGGCCGAGATAGCGGCCTGACCTGCGCGCGGGCCACCGTGAGTTCGGTGAACATCCCCGCCGTGGTCCCTGTACGAGGTGTGCGGATTTCATGGCTGGAGGGCTCCATAGTCCTGGGTCGCGGAGCCGTCGGCCGTGCCGTTGGGTTGCGGGGGAAGATCGTCCCGTGAGGGAGTGCCGCACTGGCACGGGTGCTCTCGGGGCAGGACACCAAGCCCGTGCAGCGTGTAGGCGGCCAGGCAGGGTGAGGCTGCGTTCGTGCCGAGTCGCTCGTAGAACCGGGTCATCTGCGATTTGAGCGCACGGCGGCTAGGACCGCCGTGTTCGGCGAGGTCCGCGAGCGTGTATCCCTGGACGAGTTCCTCCATGGTGTGCAGGTCGTGCGGCTTGACCAGCTCCCGAGGGTCGCGGGGGTCCGTCGGCGGGGCGAGGAGGCGGGTTCGGCAGCCGATGTCGACGGCATGGACGCGTCCGGCGGCGCCCATGGCCCAGAGCGTCTTTTGGACCCGGCGGGTTCCGCCGACCCTCGTGGTGCCGAAGTGCTCGCCGATCTCCTGGTCGCTCCTGCCTGCGGCGAGCAGGCCGAGGACGGTGTGGTCGACGCTGGTCAGCACGGGCCGCACGCGACAGGAGGGGCAGGGGATGCCCCGCACCCAGCGCTCGGCGGCCGGGTCGGCGGCGAGCAGGCACCGGCAGGGGTGGTTGTCGGGTAGCAGCCGGGCCCCGTGCAAGCGGTGGACGGTCGTGACGGTGCGGCCCGGGCCTTCGGGGATCGCCAGCTCCGCGGTGAGCCGGCCGAGGACGTACTCGACCCGTGCACGTTTGAGCCGGAGGAGGGCGGCGGTCTCGGTGACGGTGTGGCCGAAGACGAGGCACCGCATGATCTCGCGCTCGTCGTGGGTCAGGTCGCGGTTCAGCGGCGTGGCCCGCTTGGGGGCGGGCAGGAGCATCGCCCGGTAGGCGATGTCGACGCCTTGGGAGCGGCTGGCCGCTCCCAGGTTGTCCAGGGCCCGGGCCACCAGCTGGTCGGCGGCGGTGGAGTCCGGGTTCGCGGAGCCGAGTCCGAGCTGTAGGGCGATCTCCCGGCTGGACGCGCCGTAGGCGATGAGCGTCATCGCCTGCTGCTGGTCCCAGGTCAGGGCGAGGCGCTCGCCGCAGTGCGGGCAGGCCCAGCCAAGGGCGCGACGCGACAGCCGGCCGTCGGTGGCAGGGATCAGGAGGTTCGTCATGCCGCCTGCCCGCGCCTGCACTCACAGGGATGGTGGTTCGGAAGGACGCCGCCGAGGGCGTGAAGGATGTGGACGGCCTCGACGGTGTGATGGTGGCCGGTGGTCCCGAGGCGCGTGTGGAGGTCGCGGAGTCGGCGGACGAGGGTGCGGGTGGTGAGCTGCACCGACTGCGCCGCACGCTCGATGCCGCTACCGTCGGCGATCTCGATCATGGCGTCGGAGTCACGGTTGTCCAGGCCCGTCGACACGTCGGGCAGAACGGTCGGTGGGTCGAGGAAGCCGTGGCACCATCCGCGGTCGACGATCTGGGCCCGGGATTTGGCGTCGAACTCGGTCCTCAGCGCGGAAATGTGGTGGACGCCGTCCTCCCGGCCGCCGCCGAGCGCCAGGCCGATCTCCTCGTTCGTTGCGCCGCAGGCGACCAGCGTGAGGGTCTGGTGCAGGGCGGGGGTCAGCACTGTGCGCTTCTCGCAGCGGGGGCAGGGGCGGCCGTACACGGGGTCGGGAGGATCGGGAGGGAGGGCCGCGGCGGCACGCAGGCATGCGAGTTCCTGCGGCGAGGCCAGTGCCTCGTCGGGGTGGCAGCGGCAGGGGTGGCCTTCAGGCAGGGCCTGCAGGCTGTGCAGCAGGTAGAGGAGGAGGCGGGTCCGCAGCCGACGATCGGCCAGGCCCAGGGCGCGTTGGATGCCCGACAGGGCCTTGTTGAGGGCGGCGCGGCCGATCCCCAGGAGCTCCACCGTCTCGGGTCGGGTGTGTCCGCGGCCGAGGGCGAGTAGCACATACCTCTGCAGCACTGTCACCCGAATGGGCCGCAGGTCCGCCCGCAGCCGGAGCAGCCCGGCCCGGCACCCGATGTCGACCGCCTGAGCCTGGTTGCGGGCACCGAGCCAGCGCAGGAGCAGGATGGTGCGCCGGGCGACCTGTCGCTCGGTCAGTTTCAGGCGCCGGCTGATCTCAAGGCGGGTCAGGCCGTCGGCGATCAGGGCAAGCAGGCCGTGCTGTGCCTGGCTGAGGACGGTCCGCGTCCCGCACCGCGGGCAAGGTTCTCCGAACGCGGTACGTGTCGCACTGTCAGCGCTCCACAGCGGGACGGCGTTGGTGGGCGTGTTCCTGCCGGTCATCCCGCGCCCAGGGCGAGCAGGCGTTCGTGCAGCCGCCGCACGTCGCGGGTACTACCGAGGGCCGCGTACTGGGTGCGGCTGGCGGTGTACCAGTCGGTGGCGTCGTCCGACAGCCCGGCGCGTTGGGCAGCTTGGCCGAGGAATTCGGTGCTGCGGGCGGTCCAATGGCGGTGCCCGATGTCGGCGAACTCCTCCCGGGCCTGGGTGAGCGCGGCAACCGCCAGGTCGTGGTGGCCGGCGATCGAGTACCCCTCGCCGAGGTAGGCCAGGGCCCTTGCGGCGTTGAGCGGGTCGGGCATCTGGAGGCCGGCGAGGTCGGTGCGGGCCTGGTGGAGGAGCGGGAGGGCGAGGTCGGTGTTGCCCTGGCGGGCGATGGCGGAGCCGAGGAGCGTCTCGGCGAGACCGGCGCCCCGGCGGTCGTCGAGGTCGCTGTAGAGGACGACGGCCTCCATGAGGTGCTCCTCGGCGTCGGCGTACCGTCCGGCGTCGTGGAGGGCAGCGCCGATGCCGGAGGTGTACTGGGCTACTCCGGTGCGGTCGCCTGCGGCCCGGGCCAGCGTGGTTGCCCGCTGGTAGTGGTCGATGGCCGCGGTGTGGCGTTCGGCGGCGACCAGGCCGAGGGCGAGGGTGGAGGACATCTCGCGGATCGCCATCGGGTCGCCCCAGCGCAGCGCGGCGCGCAGCCCGCTCTCGTACACGGTGATCCACATCGGGACGTCGCGGTGGTAGTGGAAGAGGGGCCAGAGATCGGAGGCGAGCGCGCAGGCAATCGCCGGGTCGCCGCAGTCGACGGCGGTGATCATGGCCGGGCCGACAGCGGGGGCGATGGCCTCCAGCCAGGCGAGAGCCTCGTGCCTGTTGGCGAAGCGGACCGGCTCGACCGGGCGCCCCAGCGAAGGTCGAGGCAGGACGCGGTGGTGAGGGGTGAGGAGCTGGGCGCAGGCGCGGGCGGCCTGGAGCAGGTGGGCGAGGTAGCCGGCGCAGGCTTCGGCGGCGGCCAGCAGGACGGGTGATCCCGTGCCGAGCGCGGCGTCGCGGACGGAGGGCCGCAGGGTGTAGAGGTCGCCGCGGACGGCGGCGCGGCGGGCGGTGTCGAGCAGCCCCCGGGTGGCGAGTTCGGTGAGGCGTTCACGGGCCTGGGCGCGGGTGGTGCCGGTGGCGGCGGCGCTGGAGGCGATGTCGAGGTCCGGGGCCGGGACCAGGGCGAGCCGCCGGAGGAAGTCGGCGTCCAAGGGCGACAGGTGGGCGAGGGAGGAGGTTACGGCGTCGCGCACGGGATTGTCCGATCGGGTCGGCCTTGAGGGGGAAGGCTGGGGCAGGCCGGTACGTAGGGAACGGTCGGGGTGGAGAACGAGGTCGGCGGCGGCGAGCGCGATGGCCAGCGGCATCCCGCCGTGGACGTCGACGAGCGCCGACGCCGCTGCCGGGTCGCGGCGGGTGCGATCCTCGCCGACGATCCGGGACAGCAGGGCGAGGCCGTGTTCGGCGCTCAGCGGTCCGAGGCGGTGGTGGACGGCACCGTGGGCCAGCAGCGCCGGCAGCGGCTCTCGACTGGTGACCACCACCAGGCAACCCGGCGTGGCCGGCACCAGCGGCAGCACCTGCCCGGCGTCGGCGGCGTCCTCCAACAGCACCAGAACACGCCGCCCGGCGGTCTCGCTGCGCCACAGGCCGATCAGGTCCTGGTCGTTCCAGGGCAGGGGCGCGTGGTCGCCGAGGCCGAGCGAGCGCAGGAGCGCACGAGCGATCTCGGCGGTCGGAGCCGGGCCGCCCGGGGATCCCGCGCGCAGCCGGGCCACCAACTGTCCGTCCGGGTAGCTGGCGGCGAGGCGGTGTGCCCACTTGGCGGCGAGGGCGCGCTTGCCGACGCCGTCGGGGCCGGTGATCACCACGACGGGCGACGCTTCGACGGCCTCCGCCCGGCCGAGGGCCGTGTCCAGGGCGATCATGTCCTCCTGTCGGTCGGTGAACACGGGCGGAACGGGCGCGACTTGGCGCGGTATCGGGCGCGGCAGCGGGCCCGGATGGAGGTGTACGTCCCCGGTGATGTGGCCGGCTTGGACGGCGGCACCCACCCCGGACCCGCCGATGCTGTTGGTCACCTCGCCGCTGCCCACTACGCCACCACGGCCGCGTCGGCCAGCGCCCAGTGCGAGAACCCTTGGGGGTAGTTCCCGAGCTGCCGGCGGACGCGGGGGTCGTACTCCTCGGCGAGCAGGCCGAGTTCGCTGCGCAGGTCCAGCAGCCGGTCGAACAGGTCGCGGGCCTCGGCGTGCCGGTCGAGGGCGACGAGGCTCTGGACCAGCCAGAACGAACAGGCGAGGAAAGCGCCTTCTTGACCGCAGAGCCCATCGACGTTGCCGCTGGCCGCCTCACGGGTGGAGTAGCGCAGCACGAGGCCGTGCTCGGTGAGGTCGTGCTGGACGGCTTCGATGGTGCGGATGACGCGCTTGTCGTCGGGTGGCAGGAATCCGACGAGGGGGATGAGTAGGAGGGAGGCGTCGAGGGACCAGCCACCGTAGTACTGGGTGAACACGCCGCGTTCGGCATCGACCCCACGGGTGCAGACGTCGGTGTGGATCTCCTCGCGCAGGTGGGCGAGGCGGGTGAGCACGGCGGGGGCGGTGGCGGGGCGCTGCTCCAGCAGTCGCAGGGTCCGGTCCACGGCGACCCAGCACATGACCTTGGAGTAGGTGAAGTGCTGGGCCGGGCCTCGGATCTCCCAGATGCCCTCGTCGGGCTCCCGCCAGCGCCGTGCCACCTGGTCGACGAGCGCCAGGAGCAGGCCGTCGATCTGGGAGGAGGGCGGCAGGCCGGAGTCCTCGGCGAGCAGCAGGGTGTCGGCGAGGGAGCCGAAGACGTCGAGTTGGAGCTGGTCGGCGGCGCCGTTGCCGGTGCGCACCGGCTGGGAGCCCTCGTAGCCGGGCAGGTGGGTGAGGACCTGTTCGTCGAGGTTGGTGTCGCCGTTGAGACGGTAGATCGGCTGGAGGCGTTCGGGTTCGAGGGTGTCGGTGAGCCACGTGCGCCAGTTCCGGGCCTCGTCGAGGTGGCCGAGTCGTAGCAGGGTGGCGATCGTCAGCGCGCTGTCGCGTAGCCAGACGTAACGGTAGTCCCAGTTCCGTTCGCCGCCGATCCGTTCGGGCAGGGAGGTGGTGGGGGCTGCGACGACGCCGCCGTTCGGGTGGCACATGGCTTTGAGGGTGATGGCGGAGCGGATCACGGCCGATCGGTTCGGGCCGTGATAGGTGCAGCTGGCCGCCCATTGATCCCAGAATTTGACCGTGGCCTCCAGTTCGGCGGTGGCGTCGGGGGCGATGGGCACGGGCCGGTTGGCGGGCTTCCAGGTGAGGGTGAGCGCGACGCGCTGGCCGGCGTGGACGGCGAAGTCGGCCCGGCAGATGCCGTCGCGGTTGACGGTGTGCTGCGGGCTCTGCAGCCAGAAGGTGTCCGTGTCGGAGGTCGCCGACAGCAGGGGGGCGCCACCGTAGTTGGTGCGCTGGATCCGCGGAACCGAGGCGCCGTAGTCGGCGCGGGGCCGGAAGACGGAGGCGACACGGACCACACCCGAGACGCCTTCGACGATCCGGATGATCCGGGGGTCCGCCGCACCGCTGGTCGTGGGCGCGGGCATGAAGTCGGTGACGGCGACAGTGCCGGTGGTGGTGTCCCACTCCTGGCGCAGGACGAGGGTGTCGCCGACGTACTCGCGGCGGTCGGCGGCCGGCGGCGGGGTGCCGTCATAGACGGCGGGGCCCACGCGCCACAGGCCGTGCTCTTCGGTGCCGAGCAGAGAGGTGAACACCGGTGGGGAGTCGAAGGCGGGCAGGCAGGCCCAGTTGATGGTGCCGTCCGGGCGGATCAGGGCGGCGGAGCGCGTGTTGCCGAGGAACGCGAGGTCCTCGATCCGGAACGAGCTGGGTGCGCGGAGCATGGAAGTCCTGACGTGGGCGGGGAGTTCGGCGGTCAGCCCCGGGTGGGGGCCGGAGCCGCGAGGGCGGCGAGGGCGGCGGTGACGGTGTCGGCGAGGGTGCCGGCGACGGGAAGCCACGGCATGAGCTGCGCGAGCCGGGCGCGGGTGGCCCGCTGGGCGGCTTCCGCGGGGTCGCAGCCCACGGCCACGGCACCGCCATACGGGCTGAACAGGTGGGCCTCGTAGCAGTCGTGAATGCGGACGTGGCCGATCGGGCGCCAGAACAGGACGACATCCGTGCGCCGGATGTTGCGGTCCTGCCAGCCGCCCGGCAGCCACGCGGCGTAGGGGTCGCTGGCCGGATTGCGCGACGGCCTCGGGCTGAGAACCGTGCCGTCGAAGCCCGCGTCGGCGAGCAGGCCGACCGCCTCGGACTGCCAGTCCGGGCAGCCGATCGTCTCCCCGGCGAGGAACACCGACGCACGGCCGTCCGGCTCGAACTCGTTGGGCACCTCGATGTAGCGCAGGGTCACGGGGCGCCGCCGGGTCGGGCGGCCCGGTGACGGACGGATGGTGTGATCATCTGGTCTCCGAGGTTGAAGGGATGCGGCCCTGGCCCGAAACGGCCGCCATGGGGTGGTGCGGTGGAGCGGATGTTCAGCCGGTCGGCCGGAACAGGTACCGGCCCTGCGGCGGTGGTCACTTTGCGGCCTCGGCCTTGGCGCGGGCGGCGGGTCGCCAGTTCCACGGGAACGGTGGCAGGGGGTCGGCCAGCAGGGTGCGCAGGCGGCGGTCGGCTTCGGGCCGGAGGTCCGGCTCGGTGCGGGAGTACTCGGCGAGGTAGAGCCATGCGCTGATCGCGAAGACGGGGGTCAGCACATCGCGGTAGGTGCGGCCGTCGTCGTGGGCGGTGATGTCCTGCCCGTAGACGGCGGTGAATTCGTCGTACGCTCCGGCTGGTGTGCCGTAGACGTCGCGGCTCCACCCGGGGGCGGCCAGGTCCCACTCCCGGGGGCCGATCGCCGTTCCCTCGAAGTCGATCAGCGCCGGTCCGCGTGGGGTGACGATGCAGTTGCTCGGGGTCGCGTCGCCGTGGATCACACACAGCGAACCCCAGGACGTGGCGCGCCAGGCTGTCCGGGTCTCGGCCATCAGGACCCGCAGACGACGGTCGTGGTCGGGGGAGAGCGTGCCAGCGGGCAGATCCCTCAGGCGCCGGGACAGAGCTGTGAGGGGGGCGAACTTCGCCAGGCCCAGGTTGGCGGGTACGTCCAGTCTGTGCAGGTGCCGCAGGACGGCGGCGAGGTCGGCCGGGCCGGGCGGGTGGCGGCCGAGGTCTTCGGCGAAGGTGACCTGGAGGTAGTACCGGGCGATGTGCACGAGCGGGAAGGCGCGGGTGCCGACCGGACGCGGTGCCTGGATGCCGCAGCGCAGCAGCCACTGGGCGATCCGCGTCTCGCGCAGGGCGGCTTCGGTCGTGGTGCCCGGGGACCATACCTTGGCGACGGCCCCGGACTTGGGCAGACGCCAGGTGTGGTGAGGACCGGGTTGCATAAGGACGGCTCCGCCGGGATCGAGGCCTTGGCGCCAGGCCGTGTCGATGACGGCTGCACGGCTCTCGTCGGGGGTCACAATGCACCTTTCAGAACGGGGTTCGCGCGCTATGCCCGGCGTGGGCGGGCAGGCGGGCGGGGGGAACGCCGCTGGGCACGGGTAGGGAGACGCCGGCCCGGTACTGGAAGCACAGGCCGAGGGTCACGGCGAGTCCTCCCTCGGGCGGGTCCGAGCGGTTCACAGATCGTGCGGGATCGGAGCGTTGGGGGCGCCGAGGTGGAACAGCGCCCGCGGGCCGAGCCGGGCGGCCTGGCCGGTCCCGACGATCAGGACGAGGTCGCCCTGGGCGGTCGTCTCGTAGAGCCGC
Organism: Kitasatospora sp. NPDC058032; assembly: GCF_042885845.1. Taxonomy (NCBI): domain Bacteria; kingdom Bacillati; phylum Actinomycetota; class Actinomycetes; order Kitasatosporales; family Streptomycetaceae; genus Kitasatospora; species Kitasatospora sp. NPDC058032. The sequence continues at coordinate 69,705 of NZ_JBHVRK010000004.1, forward strand.
TGCTCCGGCCCCGGCTCGCACGGCCCGGAGCGGATCCGGTTCACCGTGCCCTGTCCGAGGACGTGGAGGGCGGCCTGCTCGACGGCGTCCAGCGGGTCGTGCCCGTGATAGGAGGCCAAGGGCGTGCTGACCGACAGCAGCACCGCGCGGTCGGCATCGCCCAAGGCCGTGCCGAGGGCCGTGCCATGGGCAACGGTGCGGGCGATGCCGTCTGGCTCCAGGACGACGACGACCTCGCCCTCGGTCAGCATCCGGGCGGCCACGACGTCCGCGGCGACCTCGCGAGGGTGGCGGGCGCGGGAGTCCACGACGGTGACGCCGCACTGTGTTCCGAGTACGGCCAGCGACCGCTCGACGCCGGCGAAGCGGCCGGCGCGCTCCACCACGGCCTTGGGGTCCTCGCCGAGGACCAGGGCGGTGGCGACGGCGGCGCACGCCGCCAGCGCGTGGTGGCGGCCGACGACCGGCAGGATGACAGTGTGGTTGCGTTCCTGGAAGCGCAGGGTCGCCCGGTAGTCGTCGCCGGTCCACAGCAACGCCATGATCCACACGGTGTCGTCCGGGTTGAGGCCGACGGTGACCACCTGCGGGCCGGGCTGGCAGGCCAGGCGCTCTCTCAGGATCCCCACGCCCATGTCCCAGGTCGGCAGAACGACGGTGTCGGCCCGCCGGGCGAGGCGCTCGGCCGCGTTGAGGCCCTCGATGGCGTCCTCGTAGTGCGGGGCGTTCGCGTCGGTGGACAGGATGAGCGCGGCGGGCAAGCGCGGCTCGCCGCGGACGAGAGGCGGCGCGGGGCGCTGCTGCCAGGCGGCGGGCGGGGCGGCCTCGTGGGTGGCGGTGTCCGGGCAGTAGTCGACGACGAGCCGTCCACCGCCCGCATGTCCGGCGGTGCCCCCGCGGGCCGGGGCGGTCAGGATCCAGCCGGTCTCGCCGTCGTCGAGGACGGCCGCAAGGGCCGCCGCCGCGGTCGCGGTGCTGTGGCTGCCCGTCACCGCCATCACACCGGTACCGGCCTGGGAGGTGATCGCCTTGAGCGCGAGGGCCCGGCCGAGGATCGGCAGGCGCAGCGCCCGGGCGCGGTCCAGCTCCGGGTGGGATCTCACCGTCACGCCCGACCAGACCACCGCGGTGTGGTCGGTGCGCAGGTGCCCGGCGTCGAACCCGACCGTCACCCGGACGCCGGCCTGTCTGAGGGTGGCCACGACCGGGCTGTGTTGCCCGGACTCGGGGACGCTGCCGGTGACGTCGGCTCCGGCTCCGGCCAGCCACAAGGCCAGGCCCTCCATGCCGGGATCGGACACGTCGACCAGATAGGCGGCGGCCAGCAGGGTGGGAACGGCCGGCCTCGGCTCGGTAGCGGGCTGAGTATTGGAGCGTTCGATGGTGCTCATCAGGGGCTCTCCAGCGGGGAATTGTGCGGTGGGGGTTGGACCGGGCCGGTGACGGGGAGGAAGGTCGACCCGCCGCCGGCCCGGGGCTCAGGCCTGGACGAGACCGCGCTCCACCTCGGCATCGGTGACGCGGGTGGCGTGGTGGTCCAGATCCATGCGGGCGACGCGGGCCAGGTGTGCGACCACCGGCTCGCCGAACAGCTCCCCGGCCAGCACACTGGTCTCGAAGAAGCCGAGGGCTTCCTCCAACGACCGTGGCACCAGCGACATGTCGCGGGTCTCGTAGGCGTCGCCGCTGGTGGCCGGCGGGGGCTTGAGGCCGGCCTCGATGCCGTGCCGGATCCCGGCGAACACCGCCGCCAGTGCCAGGTAGGGGTTGGCGTCCGCGCCCGGCAGACGCACCTCCAGCCGCAGGCTCCGGCCGTGGCCAACCACCCGGATCGCGCACGTCCGGTTGTCCCGGCCCCAGGTGAGGCGGGCCGGGGCAAAGGAGTGGTAGCCGAGGCGCTTGTAGCTGTTCACGTACGGCGCCCACAGCGGAGCGGCCTCGGGCAGCACGGCCAGCAGCCCGGCCACCGCCTGCTCGCCCAGGTCGCCAAGTTCGGTGCCGTCCTGCGGGTCGACGGCCAGCAGTGGCCGGCCGTCGAAGTCGGCCAGCGACACGTGCAGGTGCAGGCCGCTGCCGACCCCGGTGGAGGGGGCCGCCATGAACGACGCCGTCATCCCCTGCTCGTCCGCGATCGTCTTCGCGGCATGCTTGAACAGCACATGCTGCTCGCACGCCGCCAGCACCTCCCCGTACGGAACGGTGACCTCCACCTGGCCGGGCGCGCCCTCGCCCTTGACCGCCTCGACCGGCAGGCCGGCACCCGCGAGGACCTGCCGGAGCCGGCGGCCGAACTCCCTCACCGGACCGGGGCTGTCGAGGGCGTAGTCGCGGTTGTCCCACGCAGCAGGGCGAAGCCCCCTCCAACCGGCCGCCGCCGCGTCCCTGGGGCTGCCCTCGTAGAGCACGAACTCCGTCTCGATCCCCACCGCGGGCACGACGCCGTACTCGGCGAGCCGGTGCAACTGGTCGTCCAGCACCGTGCCCGGGGCCAGCGGGTGGGGCCACCCGCCGCCGATCGGCTCGGCGAGGACCAGCGCCGTGGCAGGCAGCCACGGCAACACCCGGGCCTGCTGCAGATGGGGCAGCAGAGAGATGTCGCCGAAGCCGCTCGACCAGGAGAACGGCCCGCTGCTCGCTGGGGTCATGCCCAGGTCGGTGCCGAGCACGTACCCACACATCTCCGGGGACAGCGACCCCGACCGCAGCCGCCGCACCAGCCCGGCCGCGTCGTACTCCTTGCCCTTGAGCCGGCCCTGCACATCGACCGTCGCCAGCAGCACCGTCTCAATGCCGAAGGTGGCCACCAGGCGGGCGAGCGGACCGGTCGGCGAGGCCACCACTGCCGAGCTGCCAGCTGCGCGGCTTCGGGCGGTGCGCACCGTCGGCTTCGTACGACCGTTGCGTCGGCGGCTGGTCACACGACCTCCTCGGTCAGCTCGACAAGCTCGGCCGACTGCTGGACCGGCGGCGCGTACGCGCGCCCGGCCTTGAGCCACCATGCCCACGCCAGCACCAGCACCACGAGGAGCGCGACAGGCGCGTAGTTGAAGGTGTCGACGGTCACCGGATAGGACTGCGGCAGGCACACCAGCACGCTCACCACCACCACCCAGCCCACCGCGATCCACCCGATCACCGGACCGCGCCGGCCCAGGTTCCACGGCCCGGGACAGAACCGGCGTCCCCTGCGCAGCCGCAGGTAGACCGGCACCGCGTACGCCGGCGTCATGCCGACCACGTTGACCGCGGTCACCGCGCCGTACGCGGTCGTGCTGTACAACGACGGCAACGCGAGCACCAACGCCGCCCCCACCGACAACCACACCCCGGCCACCGGCGTCCCCGTACGCTCCGACACCCGGCTCCACAGGCCCGAGGCAGGCAGCGCCCCGTCCCGCGCGAAGGCGAACACCATCCGGCTGCTGGCCGCAGTCTCCGCGTTGCCACAGAACAGCTGCGCCACGATCACCACCGCCAGGAGCACCTTGCCACCGGTCGTCCCGAGCGCATCGATGAAGATCTGCGCGGGCGGCACGCCGGTGCTCGTGCCGAGGACGGCGTCGTAGTCCTGGACGGCGAACAGCATGCCGGCCAGCAGGACGGCACCGGCGATCCAGCTCACCCAGATCGAGCGGACGATCCCGCGCGGTGCGGACACCGCCGCCCGGGTGGTCTCCTCGGACATGTGCGCGGAGGCGTCGTAGCCCGAGAAGGTGTACTGCGCCAGCAGCAGACCGACCGCACTCGCGTAGATCGGGTTGCTCCAGCCTGTGTTGTTGACGAAGTGCCCAACCACCCAGTCGGCGTCCTGGTGCCCGCTGGGGACGATCGCCAGCGCTCCGACGATCAGCACGACGCCGCCGATGTGCCACCACACCGAGACGCTGTTGAGGAAGGCGACCCGTCGCACGTTCGGCAGGTTGAGCAGCGCGTGGAGCAGCAGGACGGCAGCGAAGATCCCGAACAGGCCCGCGGGGGTGGGCTCGTAGCCGAACTGGAGGTTGAGGAAGGCCCCGATGAACGACGCGGCGCCATAGTCGATGCCGCAGATCCCGCCGATCAGCCCGAGCAGGTTGAGCCAGCCGACCAGCCAGCCCCACCGCGGTCCGCCGAGCTGGTGCGCCATGAAGTACAGGCCACCGGAGGTCGGGTAGGCGGAGGTCACCTCGGCCAAGGCCAGGCCGACGAAGAGCACCATTGCGCCGACGCCGATCCAGCCCCAGAACATCACCGCCGGCCCGCCGGTGTTCAGGCCGAACGAGAACATCGTCATACAGCCGGACAGGATGCTGATGACGGAGAAACTGCTGGCGAAGTTGCCGAACTCGCCCATTCTCCTGATCAGCTTGGGCTCGTAGCCAAGTTGGCGAAGCCGTTCCTCATCGGACGGGACAGCGTGGGCAGAGGACATCGACGTCGACCTCCGTGCGGGGAAGAAGATGAGCAGTGGGCAAGAGGGTCAGGCCAAGGCGGTCGCCCGGCCGGCGAGAGCCTGCTCGCGAGCCGTCAGCAGCAGTGCCTCGGCCCGATCCGGCGAGTCGGCGACCAAGCTCCAGGGGGCCCGCGAGGCGAACGGACCGAGCGTGGCGAACACCCGGACGGCCGGGCCCATCTGGGCCGACGCCCACAGCGCATGGGCGAGGTAGCTGAGATCGGCGACCGGCCACGACCCGGGAACCGATACGGTCCAACTCTCGTACGCTCGCTGAGTCCGGGAGAAGTGCGGCTCCCGCAGCCACTGCCGCAGCACCACCGCGTTCCGCCTCGGCTCATTGCGGTAACGCTCGACCGACAGGTACAACGGCAGCGCGGCGAGCGGCGACCCGGCCGGCGCCGTCGACGAAGCGACGTTCACGAAGTCGGCCGCCGCCGGCCGCCAGAACTGCTGCCAGTAGCGCAGCATCCGGTGGTGAGCCTCCCGGTTGCCGGGATCGCGCCGCAGCGCCTCGCGGAGCAGCCCCCACGGGCCCGGCGGAAGCATCGGGTCCAACGACGGCTGCCGATGCTCAGGGAAGGCCCTGGAACGGTCCAGCACGGCCAGAGCGAGGAGACACACCCACGGCACGGGGTCCGAGGGCACGGCCTCGGCGGCGGCCCAGCACGACTCACGTGCCGCCCGCTCCAGACGGCGAGCCTGCGGAGACCGGGCCTCGGCCGCGGTCAAGGCGTGCTCGACCGCGACCCGCGTGCGAAGGATAGCCAGCCCCGGGCTCTCCGGGTCCTCGCGCCCCCAGTCGGCGAGCACGGTGGACCGGGCGGCCACCACTGCCAGCACCTGCGTACGAGAGGTACGACGCCCCCAGTCCTCGCCAGTTGCCGCCAGCAACCGGCCGGTCGACCACCAGCGCCCCGCCCGCAGGTCGTCCACCGCAGCCCGCAACGCATCGTCCAGCCCCGCAGGGTGGTACACCGGACGGGTCGAAGACGCCACGATCACGGATCAGTCCTCCCATGCATGGACATGGCAAATGGTGGTGGGTAGTTCCTGAACGGGCCCGACGGGCAGCTCCGTTCAGGGAGCGAAGGGGCAGCAGGCGCGCTTGTACGGTTCTGGCGCCCGGCACGCACCGAGCCGAGAGATCACTTTCATGTGCGGGTCATACGGAATCAGCAGACAACGGCGCCTCAACAGTGCAGATTTGTTGCATCGTGTGGCATCCATGCGAGAAACCAGGCCGTGAGCTGCGGCCTTTCCGGAAGACAAAGTTCGGGAGTCGCGATGAAGCGGGTTGGGCTGCTCGCCCAGTGGCGCCGGGGGGCGGGCTTCACTCAGGAGACGTTGGCCGAGCGGCTCGGTATCGACCGCTCGACAGTGCACCGTTGGGAAGCAGGCAAGGCAACACCACAGCCGTGGCAGATCCCGTCGCTCGGCAATGCTCTCGGACGCTCCCCCACGGAACTCGAAGCCCTCTTCGCCGGACGGCTCGACAACCGCCGGCCGGAGGCCGAGACCGACAACCACGCCGAAGCATCGCCCGACGAGCTGAGGATCATGTACCTGGATCTCGAACGGCGTTATGAGCGTGTCCCGTCGTCGAGTCTGCTTGCCGAAGCAGGCCAGCACTTCGCCCGTCTCGACCAGCTGGCCCGCCGGTCTCGTGGCGGGCCGCAACAGCGGGACATCCTGGCGCTCCAGGCCGAGACGGGCACCCTGATGGGGAAGCTGGTTTGGGACGCCTCGCAGCGACGCGACCACGGGGGTGCGCGCAAGTACTACTCCCAGGCCGCTGCCATCGCTCGCCGTTTGCAGGATCCCGCCCTGGAGAGCCACGCCCTCCTTCGGTCGAGCTACGTTGATCTGTACGGCACCAAGGACGCATCGACTGGTCTCGCGCTCGCCGAAGCAGCGGCGCGACGAGCAGCACCGGTGAACCCAGTGCTAGCGGGGCTGGCGCTCCTGCACGCCGGCGAGGCGCACGCCATGCTCGGCGACCGAGCGGAGTGCGAGAGGAGTATCGGTCTCGCCCAGAACCAACTGGCCCACTTCGGCGCTGGCTCCGCCACCGGCCTCGTCTCGCCAGAACAGGTCGGTCGACTCACCGGTTCGTGCTACCTCGAACTCGGTCAGCTCCGCCGAGCGCAGGATGATCTGGAGTCGGTCGCCAGAAGCCTGGGGCGCCGCCAGAAGTCCCGCACGATCGTGCTGGGAAACCTCGCTCTGGCCCTCATCCGGCAACGACAGGTCGACGGCGCACTCGAAGTACTGGACCAAGCTGTCGACGAACTCGAACACACTCGCGGCGGAGGGGGAATGAACCTAGTGTTCGCCGCTGCCCGGGAGCTGAAACCCTGGCGGCGGGAAGTTCAGGTACTGGAACTTCACGACCGGCTGCTGTCCTTGCTGGCGGCGCCCTGATCGAAGGAGAAGATTCACCGTGACCGTGAGCCGGGAACGAGAGAAGGCCGAACTGCGCGAGCGTGTCTGGGCCGAACTGGACGCCGCCGCGGCGGTCGCGGACGAGACGGCGCACGGCAGGATCCCAGCCTTCCACGGCGCCGAGCGGGCCGCCCGCCGCCTGGCCGCCTTGCCGGCCTGGAACACGGCCAAGATCCTCAAAGCGGTGCCGGACACGGCGCAGGAACCTGTCCGCGCCCTCGCCCTGGAGCAGGGAAAGGTGGTCTACATGGCCGTTCCCCGGCTCGCGGCTCCGGCGCCGTTCTACGTTCTGGACCCTGAGCGTCTCGCCGTCCCTCCCTCTGTGGCCGCAATCCGCCAGGAGGTGCCGAACCTCACCCGCGCCGTGGACGTCGACGAACTGGCACCGGTCGACCTGGTCGTCCTGGGCAGTGTCGCCGTTGACCGGACCGGAGCCCGGATCGGCAAGGGCGCGGGATACTCGGACATCGAGGCAGCCCTCCTGACCGAGGCCGGGCTGATCACCGAGAAGACCGTCTTCGTCACGACGGTGCACCGCCTCCAAGTCGTAGACGCGGTACCGACGGAGGCCCACGACGTCAAGGTCGACCTGATCATCACACCCGAGACGGTGATCCCGTGCCCCGGACCGCGAGCGCCTGCCCAGCTCCGCTGGGAGGAGCTGCCGGAGGAGAAGATCGCTGCGATTCCGGCGCTCGCCAAACGCCGAGCAGAGCGCGCCTGAACACCGGAAACACCAGCTGAGCAAGCACCAGGGTTACGATCGCGGCTGGTGCGCCTGTGGTCAGCATGAGCGGATTTCCGCTGACCACCGGCACCGCTCGCTCAGACCGCCCCGCCCTTGGGTGCGTAGCGCAGGAGAACGACGTCGCCGATCGCTTCCGTGCCGAGAAGGCACATGCGGCGCGTGCTTCCGCCGGGGTAGCTGGCCGGGTGGAGGAAGCGGGGCGCATCGGCGTCGCCGACGAGCAGAGGCGCGACGGCGAGGTGGATCTCGTCGACCAGGCCCTGCGAGAGGAACTGGGTGTGGACCTGGCCTCCGCCTTCGACCATGAGCCGCTCGACGCCGCGCGTGGCGAGATCGTCGAGCAGCGCGCCGAAGTCGACGGTCTCGCCGGTACTGACGACGTCGGCCAGGCCGTCGAGTTCCTCGCGGAGCTTGGCGGCGGCCGAGTCGGTCGTGTACACGACCTTCTTGTCCCCGAAGTGCCAGAATTTCAGGTCCCGGCTCAGGTCGCCGCTGGCGCTGATGGTCACCTTGAGCGGGTACTCCGCCTTGCCGGCGGCCACGCGTTCAGCGCGGCGCTTCTCGTTGTTCACGAGCAGTCGGGGGTTATCGCTACGCAGGGTGTTGCCCCCGATGAGGATGGCGTCGGACTCGGCCCGGACCTGGTCGACACGGTCGAAGTCGGCCGGGTTCGACAGCAGGAGACGGTCAGGTGAGGCGTCGTCGATGTGGCCGTCAATCGAGGTAGCGACGCTGAGCAGGACGAAGGGGCGGGTGGCCATCACGGTCCGTTCTCTTGGTGGCGCTGAGCGCTTGATGATCAGACTTCATGAAGCAGACGGCTGTCGAGAGCCTCCCGGAACCGGTCGACCTCGGGAACGCCTCGGCATCGTCGCAGCAGTTCATCGAGCGTGGCCAGCTCGGTGAAGATCCGGGCCGACCCCGTGACAGCGGCGACGGCGAGTGCGGCCTCGCCCGTCGCGGCGGCCTGCTCTGGTCCGTTGGCGACGAACTGGGAGATGGCCGCACGCGCGAGGTAGACGCCGCGGTCGCGGCGGAAGTTGGGCGGCAAGGCGCGGATCGCCCGCTCGAAGCTGGCCACCGCCGTGTGGTGTTGCCCAAGCAGCGACAGCGATCGAGCGCGCTGCGCCTCCACGTAGGCGGCATCGAGCCATCTACCGCGGCCGACCGGCGCCTCGGACGGGTCGGCGATGAGCGCGAGCGCGTGGTCGAAGGAATGCTGGGCGGTCCGCTCGTCGCCGAGGAGCGCGTGCCCGTGAGCACCGTAGACCGCCCCCATCGCGCTCAACCGGCTCCGTGGAGGCGCCAGGCGCTGGGCGTAGTCGGCGAGGTCGACGGCGTCGACGGACTCCCGCATGTCACCAGCCAATTGGGCCTTCCGGGCCGTGATGTAGGCGGTCAGGTCGTGGTCCCCACAGGCGCTCGCCCAGTCCATTGCGCGGTCGGCCCAGTACTGGGCAGCGTGGTGGTCTCCGCCGTCCTGGTGGAGCCAGCTGCAGAACTCCGCGTACTCGGCGAGGACCTGCAGCAGAGCTTGCCGGTCGTGGCCGGTGGCCTCGCGGCGCAACTGCTGGATCAGTTGGATGTGTTCTTGGGCGGCGGTGACGACCTCGCGAGGTCCCAGGATGTTGTCGCACTCGACCAACGACCTGCGCAGCGACTGCAGGCTCTCGACCGGGTGGAGCCCAGGGGACAACGTGGGCGGTCCCGCCTGGACATCGGGCACCGCGAGGCCGGACAAGCGTGCCACACCCGGCGTCACCGATACGCCATGGGACAGCGCCTGGCGCGACACGGTGACGAAGATGATTCGCCCATCAGACGCGCGGCAGCCGACCCGGACGCCGCCATCCATGAGCGCCATCGTGGCCGTCCCGGAGGTATCCGCGCCACCCAGACCGTGCGCCTGCGGCCAAGACAGCGGCCCACGCGGAGCTCCGGCGGCTGGGGAAGCCCCGGCGGCATGGCGGACAGCAACGGAGACCCGCAGAGCGTGAGCCAGTTCGGCAGCGGTCACCCGCAGAAGGCCGGCAAGCTTCGCTAACTGCCACGGCTGCGGCGAGGACTTGGCCCGTTCCCATCGACCGACCGTCGACCGGTCGACGGCCATAGCCTCGGCCAGCGACTCCTGGGTGAACCCAGCCGCCGCACGTAGCTCAATGAACTGCTCGCGCCGCTCCCCCATCACCCGCCCTCTCGATACGCCGCGCAGATCCCGACCAAGAACTCCACTGGTAGGCGCCCGGCTTCCCCCACGGATGCCCCATCGGTGAATCAATTCTGCTCGGTTCCGAGCCAGCGTGCAGCGATTCCCTGGTGTTCGCCGAAAAGCCTGACGCAACGCTCCGTCCAGCGGAGCCGCCCGGCACAGAAGGTGATCAAGGTCGCTCGGGCCAAGCTGCCGGTCGCGGAACTTACCTGTGCTACGTTCCGTAGTCCAATCAAATACAGGTGACCCCGGCGGTGCGCTAACACCCCGGGGTCCGGCAACAGGAGCGATCACTCCCTTGCAGGTCCATCGTAGCGCCCACGCGCGCAACTTCATTGTGCTGCCCAACGCCGCCATGCAGGACCGGCGGCTGTCCTTCACCGCCCGCGGCCTCCTGGCCGATCTGCTGTCCCGGCCGAACAACTGGCGCGAGGACGCGAGGCAGATGGCCGACACCAGCACGCAGAGCCGTGCGGCGATCCGCAAGGCCCTGAAGGAGCTAATCGAGGCGGGCTACTACCGGGTCGAGAAGGTCCGGCTGCCGGACGGCACGATCCGCTCGGAAGCCCATGTCTACGACACCCCGCAGATACCCGGCTTGCGGGAGGCCGAGGAGCCTCTGGAGGCCGTGACCCCGCAGGTGGAGCCGAGTGTGCCCCGTCCGGCGTCCGGTTCTCCGGATTCCGGTGCTGGTGGCGTCCTTTGTGTAAAGAACCTGGTCAAAGAACCCTCCCTCCCCAGCCCCGAGGCCCCTCCGAAGGCGCCGGCGGAGCCGCAGCCGGAAGCCGCGGGAGGGCAGGTGGGAATCTCGGTCGAGGACCTGGACAAGCCGCTGCAGGTGGCGGCACGCGTCCTGCAGCAGGCGCTCGACGGCCAGCGGCGCATGCGCCTCGGCGAGGCGGAGGTGGTGGAGCTGGCGCCGCTGGTCGTGGACTGGCTCTCGGCGGGCATCGGTCCGGCTGAACTGGCGGCGGCGCTGCTGCCCGGCCTGCCGGAGACGATCCACTCTCCGGTCGGCGTGGTCCGGAGCCGGCTGCTGCGCAAGCTGCCGATGCGTCCGGTGCGGGCAGGACGCGCCGCGGCCGACGGGATGATCGAGTGTGACGAGTGCCGCGACCCGGTGTCCCGCCCCGGCCGGTGCGGGCGCTGTGCGGGTCGGCCTGGTCCGGTGTCGGCCATCGGCAGCGACGCACGGATCACGGCGGCAGGCGCGGCCCGTGCGCGCGCGGCGATGCGGCCCAGGCGCTAGCAGGCTGCCGTAGCCGGGGTGTGAGCCGGAGCCCCGTCGGCCCCCGGAAGATCCGGCAGTGCCAGCGAGTGCGCACAGGGCGGTGGAAGGCGCAGCCCGACCGCCCGCGCTCATTGGGCATCGGGATGGGACCGGCCGTGACCCACCGGAACAAGGGAGGCTGCGCCCGAAGCCGGGGGTCATGGCCCAAGGCTCAATCCGACAGTTCCATCAAGAGCGACCCAGTGTGGCGAACGCCACAAAGATGGCCAAGGGGCCCCATGGTTTGTTGATCATTGATCAGACGCTCCCAGACTGACGATCACTTAGTTGACCAAGAAGGTTCATGACCTCTTGTGACTGGTCGTCAAATTCCCACATCGACTGATCATCCGACCCCGCCGTGGAAGTTGCGCTACAGATTGATAAAGTTACTCTGAGTTGTCAATGCGCGTAGCGTTGCGCTTGGCGTTCCGGGACTGTGATCTTCGAAACTCTGCGCTGTGCCTGCCGGGGGCTGGCATGGTGAGGGGGTCGCAGCAGCAGGCGGCTGCACTGCGGCCTCACAGTACGAAGGAGCCCCCATTGTCCCGCTCGGTCCGGACCTGCGCGATCGACCTGGCTGATGCCTTCTCTACGAGCGAGTCCAGCACGTGTCCGACCTGTGCGGAGATTCCCGTCGACGGCTTCGGCGTGCGGGGCTGAACCCAAGCCGGGTTGCTCTACCGGTGGCCGGCGCATCGCAGCGATGAAGCGCCCTGTGGAAGCCCCATTCTCCGGTTCCATGGCGACCCGCACCTCCTGCTAGGGCATGGGGAGTAAGGAGCCGGCGCCTTGTGCGACCAGAAGCCGACCGGATCCCTTGCCCCACTACCCCCCTACGAGGACTTGGTGTCTACCCACGAAAGCCCGGCAGTCCAGCTGCCGGACGACGCAGCCGTGCGACCGTCCGGCCCGGGCGCCCGCGATAACGGCAGCGACCGCCTTGCTGAACGCCAGGCACGTGTCGAGCGCGGCTACGCCGGTCCAATCGGTTCCTTCGGCGGGACCGTCGGCCGACACCGACCATGCTCGAAGGCGCGTGGGCCAATGGAGGTGCCGGGAGTCGGCCCGTGCTGAGGATGCGCCGCCTGCGCAAGACGTGCGAGCGGAAGCTGACCACGCTGCCGATTCCGGAGCCCTTCACGATCGACGGTCTAGTGGCCGCGATGGAGGAAGCGAGCGGGCGCACCATCCAGATGGTCCCACTCGACGCTCACGGAGGCGACCTGCGAAAAGCCTGCGGTCTTCGCGTGCGGGCGGACGAGCTGTCCCTGATCTTCTACCGGCCGAGGCCGACGCAGTACCAGACCGACCACGTGAAGCTTCATGAGTTGGTACACGAGTGGTTCGACCACGGCACCAGCCTCGGGCCGGACCAGTTAGGGCTGCTGCTGCCCGACCATCTGCGCCAGGGTCTCGTTGAACGGATGAGTCTCGGAGCGATCGTCCAGGCCCGCGCGCGCTATGACAGCCGCGAGGAGCAGGAGGCGGAGCTGAGCGCGTCGCTGATCAAGCGGCTTGTCCAGCGCCAGATGCCGGTCGGGGGCGACATGGTCAGCCTCCTGGAATCCACCCTGTCCCACCCCGTCGCCGCTCCAAGGCGCGGCAAGAAGTAAGAAGGAAGAACCAATCGTGCTCGCTCTCGCTGCGTACACCGCCGCGACCACGATGACCGCGGTGGCGGTCTGGCGGCTGCCGGCGGTCCTCTACGGGGACGCGCACAGGCGCGCCCTCTGGGGCTGCTATCTGGGGTTCGCGCTGGCCCTGTGGCTCAAAAGCCCCGCAGTGATCGACCTGATGAACCGCCAGCCGATCACCGACCTCTCGGTCCTGCTGAAGCACTACGTCTCGACCTTGGCCATCCTGGCCATCCTGACGTACGTGGTCGCCTCGTACGGCAAGACGGACGAGGCGGTGATCCCGCGTCACGTGGCCGTCGCGCGCTGGATCGAGCGGGTCGCTTGGAAGGCCGCGACCGGCATGCTGGCGCTGATGACGGTGCTCTTCTTCACCGTCGTCGACCGCAGCCGGCCGAGCACCGACTTCGTCCCCGACCATGCCGGGCAGTGGGGCGCAGTTCTCTACGAGACAATCTTCTACGTCTACCTGGGCACCGCCTCCGCGGTCACCTGCTACCAGTGGTCCAGCGCGCGCCGTCGGGCCGAGACCCGCCTCCTGCGCACCGGCCTGGGGCTGATGGCCATCGCCATGGCGATCGGCGTCGCGTACGTCGCGATCCGGACGACCTTCATGTGGGTCACCCTGGCCGCACCGCTCGGCACCGACTTCAACCACGACCTGGGCGTCTACACCGAGTTCATGCAGATCGCACTTTTCATGATCTTCGCCGCCGGGGTGAGCATCCCGACCACCAATGCCGCCGCCTCCAGGTGGCGGACCTGGCGAGCCCTGTGGAACCTCTACCCGCTGTGGCGCGACCTGGTCGACGCATTCCCGACCGTCCCATTCCAGAAGCCGGCCAGCCGCTGGCGCGAGGTCCTGCGGACCGACCCGCCGATGGACATCCGACTGGACCGCTGGACCCAGGACATCGCGGACGTGGTCGAGCAACTGCGGCACCACGCCTCGCCGATGCTGCTGCCGGTGATCGAGGAAGCCGTGGACGGCACCAGCGACCCGCAGGCAGCCGGCGAGGCGCTGTGGATCAAGGCCGCGCTGGCGAACGTCAGGGCGGGCCGCCGAAGCGCTGTTCCGGCACCTGCGTTGCCCAGCAAGCCGATCGCGTCCACGCACGCGGAGGTGACCTGGCTCCTGCGGGTCGGGGAGGCGTTCAGCGCCACGACCGACCGCCAGGTCCAGGAGCTGCTGGCGACCGCGGAGGCGGAGGAACTGGCCCTGGAGATGGAGGAGATGGCGCTGTGAGTACCACCGTTGCCCGCACCGTGACCGACATCCTGCAGCCGCGCAACGTGATGCTGGCCGGGCTGACCGGCGTGGGCGCCGCGGCGGCCGGCAGCTGGACGGGAATCGGCTGGGGCCTCCTGGCGGCCCTGTGCGCGGGCATCATCCCGTGGGCCTACATCGAGTGGGAGCGGAAGCGGGGGACCTGGGGCGACCGGCACGTCGTCGACCGCACCCAGCGCCTGCCGATCTTCCTCGTCATCCTCGGCTCGATCGGCGCCGGCTCCCTGGTGATGGTGCTCGGCCACGCCCCGCGCGACATCCTCGTCGCCATGATCGCCCTGTGGGTGATGACCGTGGGCCTGCTCAGCATCAACACGGCCTGGAAGATCAGCGTGGACAGCGCGGTCGCCAGCTCGGTGGTCACACTGCTCGCGGTGGTCCAGTCGCCGTGGTGGCTCATCGCGGTCCCCCTGGTCGCCGCGGTGTGCTGGTCGAGGGTGGCGCTGAAGTACCACACCGTCGCGCAGACCGCGGCGGGCGCCGCACTCGGCGCCGCCACCGCCACCGCCTGGCTCGTCTGACGGCAGAACGAAGCGGGCCCTCGCGTCAGCGGGGGCCCGCTTTCTGCTGCCTCGCCTCCGCCACGATCGCACTGATCTTGGCGAGCATCGCCGGATCCAGACCGTCCTGGCCGCCGCGGGCCGCCAGGGCGAAGTCCTCGCTGCCGGCGCGCACGGCCAGCAAGCCGATGGCGTTCACGACCTGGCGCTCCAGTTCCTCGTCGCTCTGGAAGTAGAGCGGAGTGACCCCGAAGAAGTCCGCCAAGCCCTCCAGGACGACGCCAGCGGCGAGCCCGGCGAGCACCTCCGCGGGCGGAGGCGTGCCGGTGCGCAGGGCTTCCACGGCGGAGGCTGAGATCACCTCAACACCGGCGTACGCGTTGACGGCCGCCGCGATCTGGGCATCCGTCGGCCGACCGCCCGGGAACGTGGCCTCCCGCAGGTACGTGAGCTTCTCCGCGAGCGACCGGGGAACCGATGGGGCCGTGGGCGCGACGCCGAAGCTCCGGTCCTGCGCGGCCAGGAGCTGCTTCTCGGTCACCCCGTAGGCCTCGGCGAGGCGCTGGGCGTACGCCTCGGCGAGGCGTCGCACACCGCGCTCGGCGTTGCTGACGGGGATGGACGACTTGGTCCCGATCAGTGCCCCAGTGCTGCGCTGCGTATAGCCCGCATCGGCCCGCAGGTCGGCGAGGTCCGGAAGGCCATCCCTCGGGAAGAGCGTGTCGAGCGGCTGTCTGAGCGCCCGCGCGATGGCGGGCAGCCTCTCCGGTTGAGGGAACCCGCCGCTCTCCCAGCCGGCGACAGCGGACTGGTCGACATCAATGCCTTCCGAACGCCCAAGCGCCTCCTGGGAGAGGTCGAGCGCCCTACGGGCAGTGCGGAGCACCTGTCCGTCGAACTTGCGAGCGGGCATCCGGGGCAACTCCTGAAGCACGTGGTGGACGTCGTGGTGAACAGCCTAACGGACGGCCGATGCCGTTGGGCATGTTGTATGATCAGCGACATCGAGATGCTGGCTGCCCTTTCGGGTGGCGCGTCCCGCCCAAACAACCTTCGCCGGGCACCCGAGCCTGGCGCTTGCCTCGCCGGACCTGCTGTTCCCTTGCTACGCACGTCCGGCGCAGCCCCTTGGAGATACAGGTGAGTGTGGCACCCCTGGCCGCCGACAGGCCGCTCCGTTATGAGTATCGACACCGGAACATTCGGGAAGAGCCGATACCGTCAGGCATGGTGCCGGTTCAAGCCGCCGCCGCGGCCCGGCCGGCCGCAGCGACAAGCCACGCCCGGGTCTTCGCCCTCCAGGAGGCCTTCACGCGGCTCGGCGGCGGTGACCAGGGCGTGGTCGACCTCGCCGCCGCCACGGGCATACCGGACTCCACCGTGCACCGCATCCTCCAGTCAGGCGTGCCAGGCGGAGCCGTCGACCAGGTCCGCCGCGGCCGGTACCGGCCAGGGCCGACCATCATCAAGGCCGCCATCCATGCCATGGCGCACGTACCAGGCGCCGCGACGACCCGGGCCATCCTGGCCGACCTCCACGAACGCACCGGCGCCGCTGCCCTGCTCTTCACCCTCGCCCCCTTCGGAGGCCTGCGGCGACTGTGTACCGACTACGCATGGGGCCAGATGGACCCGGGCGAACTCAGCGTCTTCACCCACTCCCTGGTCACGCACTCACGGTCCCTGCGCACCGGGGCGAGCGGGAGGGCGATCCTCGCCCATCTCCCCGCACCGCTGCAGCGGCTCGCCTTCGACGAGGAACCGCCTAACAACGACGCCCCCGGAGCACTGCTGGACGACCAAGCCCTCGCGGCCTCGCTCGCAGAGATCCGGCGCACCGGATACGCGGTCGGGCGGGAGGAAGTGGCGCCCGGGTGGGACGCCATCGCGGCCCCGGTCGTGTGGGGCGACGTGGCCGTCGGCTCCGTTGCGCTCGCCAAGCCGGCGGGCGAGCCGGCCGACCTGGGTCGGCTGGCCGAGCACACCTGCCGCACCGCCCGGATGCTGAGCGAGTACACCTCGCGCCCCGCCCCTGCGGCCTGAGATCGGGCGGGATACGGCGCACACCGACAGCGCCTGGGGCCGATGGCGCCCCAGCCCCGCCGCCGAGCGCGGGGCACGCAAGGGTTTCGCGGGGCCAGGCGCGATCCCCATTCACCGCCCGGCCGACGGCTCTGAAGTTCGGCGCATCGAAGCCTCAGGAGTCTCTCTACTCGAACCTTCCCCATTTTGAAGTCGAGGCCAGAGAAAACCATCGATTCGGACAATGGGGTCATACTTCCATTTCGGCAAGGAACCCAACTCCTTGCCGATCACCTTTTCGGCGACCTGGAAGTTCAGAAGCTCTCCGGGTGGCCAGTGACGTCGAATGGGACTGGCGCCCGGCCATCGGCCGGCCGGGTCGCGGGAGAACGGCTCGAACTAAGCCCCTTCTTGACCATGCTCGCGCCACGCTCCATTTTGCCGCATTTCCCGCCCTGCGGGAAATGCGGCCAGAGAATCCATGATCGTTTCCCGCGTGGCGGGAAGCCGGATTTCTATCCGCGTAGATCAATCGAATTCGTTGACGCGTTCCCAGCCGTAAACATAGAGTCACTTCTGCGCCACAGAAATGGTGCAGCCGCAGGTTGCCACCGCATCCTGTCGGCGAAAAAGCATATGGCGCCCGGGAGCTGGAACTCCCGGGCGCCATGACGCCCGTGCTTGTCGCACGGCAAAACCAGTGCACCGGCTTGCTGTAGGAGGCTCGGCCGGCGCCACTCGCGCAGGAGGAAGTGTTACATGCCCGCGACCCCACGTACAGCCCCACGCAGAGAGGGCGCCGAGGCGCATCCCGCCGCCGTCACCCCGGGCGGATCCACCCTGATCTCCGAAGGCACCGCCCTGACGCTGCAGAACAGCGTCCTCGCCGTCTCGCCGGCCGCGAAGGCCGTGCTCGTCAGCGCGTCCGAGCCCGACAGCCCCCGGCCAGCTCGGGCCCACGACACCGATGGCTCCGGTGTCCTGCGGCCACAACAGTACGAGGAAGCCGTGGCGCGGTGGATCGCCATTGACCAGCCGCAGCGTGACCGGATGCTCCAGCACGACCTCGATCTCACCAGCGGCCTCCTCGCAGCCGCCCTTGGCCAGGTGGCGTGATGGCGGTCCAGGACGGGCGCATCCGCACCCACAAGCCGGAGATGAGCCGCGACCCGAAGCTCGCCGAGGTCTCCTTGTCCGCCGAGCGAACCTTCATATACATGCTCAACTACGTGGACGACCGCGGACGGGTCATCGACGACGCGGGAATCCTGCGCGGGCTGATCTGGAAGCGGAAGAAGAGCTGGGATGGCGGCATCCACACGACCGAGCGCGTCGAGGACGACCTGCGTCAGCTGGGTGACGTCGGCCTGGTGTGCCGGTACGTCAACCCGGCCGACAAGGGCGAGGAACTGCTGCACGTCATCAACTTCAACAAGCACCAGCGAATAGACAGGCCCAGCGTGAGCCGCCTGGCGCCGTGCCCGCTGCACCAGACCCAGGAAGCCGACATCGACATCCCGGCCCCGGACAAGCGGAGCCGGAGGAAGTCCTTGGAGCGGCCTGGACCACGCACCACGGACACCTCCGAGAGCACCGGCCGGACCAGCTCCGAAACTGGTGACCTCGACCGTCAGCAGTCGGACGGAGCGGTCCCCACGACACCCTCCACGACACCCTCCACGACACCCTCCACGAACGGATCCAGGATCACGGATCCTGGATCTATCCCTCCGGGGGGCGGCTGCGCCGCGCCCGCCCAGCCCCGTGCATCGGAGGAGCCTTCGGCCGAGCAGGTCGCCGCGATGCACCCGCACACCACCGGGGCCGGCGCCCTGCTGGCCGAGTACGTCCGCTCTTGCCCGCAGCAGCCCAGCGAGCGGTTCCGCGGGCACCTCGGCCGGGAGATCAAGCAGTTGCTCGGCACCGGCTACAGCGCGGAGCAGGTGCGCGCCGGCCTGCGGCTGTTCGCTGCGAACCCCAAGGGCCCCAGCGCCTTGGAGGGCTTCGTCCAAGAGGCGCTGGCCTCCGGCCGGACCCGTACCGGAGCCGCGTACCGAGCGTGGACCAACCCGGCCGCCGGGGCCTCCGCCTACGCCGGAGACCTGTGATGGCCGGACGCGACCGAGAACCGCGCCGTGCGGGCACCGGGCTGCAGGCCCTCGTCGAGCGGTTCACCCGCCTGGGGGTGGACCCTACGGTGATCGGGCAGCCTGAGCAGAGTCCGGCAGCTCAGCCGACCCGGGACGCGCTGGCGCTGGCGGCCAGCCGAATCCCCGTGCTGTTCCAGGACGCCGAGGCCGACCACCCGGAGGTCCTCGCCTGGGTGGAGCACGTCACCCAGGCCGCCCGGCGCGGCCCCGACGGCATGCTCGGCATCGCCCAGGCCCGCTCCCTGCTGCTGCTCGGGGAGACCGGCACCGGCAAGACGCACCAGGCGTACGGCGCGATCCGCACCCTGCTCGGCGCGGGCGTCCGCCTGCGGTGGCGCGCCGTCTCCTCCGTGTCGTTCCACGCGATGATGCGCCCCCGGCCGGGAGTCGACATCGAGCGCGAGATGCGGGCGCTGGAGAGCACCCCGCTGCTGCTGCTGGACGACCTCGGCGCCGCCAAAGCGTCGGAGTTCACCGAGGAGATCACGTACCGGCTGGTCGACTACCGCTACCAGCACCAGCTGCCGACGCTGATCACCAGCAACATCACTCCCGGCGAACTGGCTGGCTTCCTCGGCGACCGCAGTGCCAGCCGCCTGCGCCAGATGTGCCACAAGGCCGTCCTCGGCGGCCCCGACCGCCGCCGCGCCCCCCTCCACCACTGAACCAGCGCTCCTTCTGCGGGCCGGCACCGACGCCGAGCCCGGGAGCGCCCCTGCCCGCGCCCGCTGCCCACCCGCGGCGCGATGGAGACATCCCGAATGAACACGATCCGCGAGCTGGAACTCGCCCACATCATCGGCCTCAACCGCGGCAACCAGCACTGGCGTTTGAAGGCCGCCTGCGCCGCCCACCCCAAGCCTGACGCCTGGTTCGCACCTCCCCGCGCCGCCGCACATCACCAGGCGCTCGCGCTCTGCCGGCGCTGCCCCGTCCGCAGGGAGTGCCTGGAGGACGCCGTCGAGTGCCACGTCACCGACGGCATCCGCGGTGGCCTGACCAGTGAGGAGATCGACAGCCGCATCAGATTCCGTTTGGACAGTCCCAACTTCGCCCGGATCCGGGCCGTCCTGCTCGGCCAGCGGATACCGCTCACCGACCCGGAGAAGCGCGTCACCGTCCGGATCGCCCAGATGGTAGGCATCCCCTGGGAGGTCTGGTCCCCCGCCATGGGCATCGGCTACAAGGCCGCGTTCAAGCGCCGCCAGCAGGCCGACCTCGAACTCGAGGTCATTCCGGAGCACGAGCGGGAAGAGGAGTCCGCACTCGCCGACGAGCTGCGGCAGATGGTCGCCGCCTCGATGGCGGTGGCCTCGTGAAGTCCCGCCGCCCCAAGGTCTCCCCCTGGGACCTCGCAGCCGTCACCCTGCTCGGCGCGGCCGGCTTCGCCCTCAGCTACGACGCGCTGCAGCAGATGGCCCAGGCCATCCACGTCCGAGGCCAGTTGTCCTACCTCTTCCCCGTCGTGGTCGACGGCTTCATCGCCTACGGCGTCCGCGCCCTGGTCCTGCTCCGGGAGGCTCCCTGGGCCGCCCGCGCCTACACCTGGTCCCTATTCGCAGGAGCCACCGGCACCAGCGTCTGGGCGAACGCACTCCACGCCATCCGCCTGAACGACCAAGCACCCGACCAGGCGGGCGTCCTACGGCTCGGCGACCTCGCAGTGGGATCCCTGAGCACCATCGCACCGCTGGCCCTCGCCGGCGCCGTCCACCTCGGCATCATCGTCACGCGACACGGAGGACAGCAGGCCGCAGCCAGCCCGACCGAGCCCGCGCCCACTGCCGCTGCCCTCGCGGTGCTCACCCGAGATCACCCCGCGGGTCACGAGAAGCAGCCCGGGACAAGCCCGGTCCAGGCACCCTCTCTGACCGAGGCCCCCATCCGGACCGCCGTAGCGGAACTGGACCCCGCGCCGGACCGCGCAACCAGTCGGCGGTCCGCCGAGGAGAAACTCCGGGCCCACCGCCAGGGCACCCGCAGGCGCGACCGCTTCCTCGCCCGACTCAACCGCCGGCCGGTCCAGCCGACCGCAGCACCCGACCCGTCCGGGCCTGCCGACCACTCCGGTCCGCACGACCGGTCCGGTCCGCCCGGACCATTCAAGCCGTCCGGTCCGTCCGACCAACTCGGTCCGCCTCCCGGTCCGTCCAACCAGCCCGGTCCGTCCGCCGGTCCGCACACCAACACCACCGGTCCGTCCAACCAGCCCGGTCCGCCTCCCGGTCCGTCCAACCAGCCCGGTCCGTCCGCCGGTCCGCACACCAACACCACCGGTCCGTCCAACCAGCCCGGTCCGCCTCCCG